>JAYTIB010000085.1:0-2429 GCA_043732205.1 Schlesneria sp.
AGTCTGTCAAAGTCGCGGCGGCTCTTGGACGAACGCGAGGAATCGGCATACAAGCACGCTGCGCAAGCGAGTGAGTGAGTGAGTGAGTTTTCAGGCACACTCGCTTGCGCGTCGTGCTTGTAGGGGGACAAACATTCATCTGCCGCTCGCCTGACTCCTACCGAGTCGACAACAACCCGTTCATTCGATTTCACCCAGAATTGAGAGGCACACCCGCGCGAAGGGAATCGAGCCCTTCATTCTGCGGCGCTCACGGCGGCCTCGGGTTGGGGGAGCGGCGCGTCGGCCAATTCTTTGCGGCGGACGGGGACTTCGATCGGGGCTTCAATTCCCAATCGAACCCGGTTGCCCTGAATCTCCAAGACCGTGACGGTCACCAAGCCGCCATCAATCATCACCTGCTGTTTCAGACCGCGCGTGAGCACCAACATGGCTGTTCCTCCGTGAATTTTCCCTGATGCTTTTTGACGATATTGTCGTCCCCGGCATTATCACACCCCCGGCAAGCCCCCGTCGGCTGAATCGTCTGCAATCTCCGCGTTTGAAACAGGTAATGGCGTTTCTGGAACTTGTCGGCCGCAACGGGACATGAAATCCGCCTCCGTGAAAACGCCGCGATGACGTGTTTTTGTCGGCGGCGTTTTCACACCGCACGCGGCCCCGACTTGAATGATTCACTGTCCCTCGCGTGAGGCATGCCCATCGTGGATTTCAGATCCAAACGAACCGGAATCATCGCGGCCCGTGGCGTCTTTCAGTAAGATCCATTCGTCCCTGCCTCACACCGCCTGTTCTCTCCGGCCCACAACCTGCCGTCCACTCCCTGCTTCCCGCCATTCAAGGTCAGACCGTGCTTTTCCCGAAACGACTCTTGCTCCGCCGAGTGCTGCCGGCTTGGTTGTGCGTTGCGCTGCTTGGCGGCGCGTACACCACCACCGCTCAGGAAACTTACTCTCCCCGCATCGCCGCCAAATCCGACGAGGGCGAACGCGCGATCCAGCGGTTTCGGATTCCCGCCGGGATGAACTGCGAGCTGTTCGCCGCCGAGCCGATGCTGGCCAACCCGGTCGCCTTCTGCTTTGACGAGCGAGGCCGGATCTTCGTCGCGGAAACATTCCGCCAGCAGAAGGGGGTTGAAGACAACCGCGGACACGGAAACTGGCTGCTGGACGATCTGGCCGCTCAGACCGTCGATGATCGAATCGCGTTCTTCAAGAAGCACCTGAAGGACGACGTCAAGAAGTACGCGATCGAACATGACCGGATTCGGCTGCTGGAAGATTCGGACGGAGACGGTCGCGCCGACAAGTCCACTGTCTTCGCCGATGGCTTCAACGCGATCGAGGATGGCACCGGCGCGGGAGTGCTGGCGATCGGCGGCAAAGTGTTCTACACGTGCATTCCCAAGCTCTGGCTGTTGACCGACGACGATGGCGACGGTCGATCGGACAAGCGCGTTCCCCTCTACGACGGCTTCGGCGTGCGGGTCGCTTTCCGTGGTCATGACATGCATGGTCTGATCGTCGGCCCGGACGGCCGGCTCTACTTCAGCTTGGGCGATCGCGGCTACAACGTCGCCACTCCCCACGGACGTTTGGCGAAGCCCGATCAGGGGGCCGTGTTCCGCTGCAACTTGGACGGGTCCGACCTGGAAGTGTTTGCCACCGGGCTGCGCAACCCGCAGGAGTTGGCGTTCGACGACTTCGGCAACCTGTTCACCGGCGACAACAACTCGGATGGCGGCGATCGGGCCCGCTGGACGTACATCGTCGAGGGTTCCGACAGCGGCTGGCGGATGTACTACCAATACCAGCAGGATCGCGGCCCGTGGAACCGCGAGAAGCTCTGGCACCCGGCTCATGCGGGGCAGGCGGCGTACATCGTTCCCCCCATCATCAACATTGCCGACGGACCGTCGGGCCTGGCGTACTACCCCGGCACGGGACTGGATGAGAAATACCGCGGTCACTTCTTTCTCGCGGATTTCCGCGGCTCACCGGCGAACAGCGGCATCCGCAGTTTCGCCATGACTCCCAAGGGCGCCTCGTTTGAACTGGTCGATTCCCAGCAATTCATCTGGTCGATCCTGGCGACCGATGTCGACTTCGGATTTGACGGCGGCGTCTATGTCGCCGACTGGGTTGATGGCTGGGACGGGGCGGGCAAGGGACGCCTCTATCGGTTCCGCGATGAGCAGCATGGCAAGTCACCGATCGTGGCCGAGGTGACTCGGTTGATGAAGGCAGGCTTCGCCGAGCGCAGCCTGCAGGAGTTGTCGCTGCTGCTGGCTCACGCCGACTACCGCATTCGCCAGCGAGCACAACTGGCATTGGTCGACAAGGGGGCGATCGGGGAGTTGACTCGAACGGCCACTGACGACCCGTCATTGTTCGCGCGTGTCCATGCGCTGTGGGGACTCGGCCAACTGG
>JAYTIB010000086.1:0-2424 GCA_043732205.1 Schlesneria sp.
GTGACGGTGGTCGAAGCCGCGGACGACGCGTCGAACGCCGCGATTCAGACTGCCGTCAACAAGGCCGCGTTGAACGAGGTCGATCGCCTCATCGAAGCCTCCGGGGATGCGCCGGTGTCGGCGTTGGCGCCCGTCAACGTGGTCGTAGCAACCAAAGTGGCGGCAGACGCAGCGAGTGGAACCAGACCGGCGGTGAAGTCCGGAAAGAAGCCGGTGCCGCGCGATTGGAGTGTGAAACTGCAGCGGGCGTTCCTGTCCAAGGAGCTGCATCCGACGCTCGATGCCGTGGTCGTCACCCGTGAGATGGTCGGCATGAAGGTCGACGGACGCGAGGTGAAGGCGAGCATCTTCCAAGCGGTCAATCCCGTCGTCATCCTGATTTTCGGACTGCCGCTCACGCTGATCTGGGCGTTCCTCGCGGCCCGTCGCCTGGAACCCAACACTGCGGTGAAATTCGCGATGGGACTGCTGCAACTCGGCCTGGGTTTCGGCGCCTTCTGGCTCGGGACACAGAACTGTTCATCACACGGCATCGTGGCGATGGGTTGGCTGCTGCTCGGTTACACGTTGCAGACCACGGGTGAGTTGTGTCTGTCGCCAGTCGGCTTGTCGATGGTCACGAAACTCTCCCCCGCGCGCATGGTCAGCACCGTCATGGGGGCCTGGTTCCTGGCGACGGGATTTTCAAACTACCTCGCCGGAATGATCTCGGCGTTGACCGGCATTGCTCACGGCGGCGAAGACAAGACATTCCCGCCGCCGATCGAAACCGTCCATGTCTACGGCGGCGTCTTCGCCCAAATCGCCATCGCCGGCCTCGTGTCGGGCATCCTGCTGTTGCTGCTGTCGCCCGTGCTGGTGCGGTGGATGCACGGGGGCGAGAAAGAGAGTGGGTAGTGGGTGGTGGGTAGCAAGAAGGAGTTCGTGATGCCTCTTGCCATCCACTACCCACGACCCACTTCCTCCTGCCGTTGCCTTTCATTCGCCGATCCGCGAAACTTCCGCACCATGTGTCGGGCACGGGTTCGACCGGTTCATCATTGGGAAAACTGGGTTTCGGAAGGAAACGAAGCAATGCAACGGTTCACATTACTGACGGTGTTGTCCAGCGGCCTGATTCTCGGCGGCATCGGATGCTCGGGGGGCAGCTCGGACTACAAGAAGACGACCGACCTGAAGAAGGCGCCTGCGGTTCCGCATGCCCACGAACACGGGGCGAAGGGGCCGCACGGCGGCAGCCTGGTCGAACTGGGCGACGATGAGTTTCATGGTGAAGTCGTGCTGGACCACGATACCCACACGGTGCGGGTCTTCTTGATGGGCAAGGACGCGAAGACCGCCGCGCCGACCACGGCAACGGAAGTGATCCTCGCACCCGCAGGCAAGGACGCCCTCACACTGAAGGCGGTTCCGCAGGACGGGGACGGCGAAGGCAAGTCGTCGCGGTTCGAACTGGTGGATAGCGACGTCGTCCATGCGCTGCTGGACGCGAAGGCGATTCACGGCTCGCTCCGCGTGACGATCGGCGACAAGCCGTTCTCCGGCAACGTCGACTACCACCTGGACGACATGCATCACGACCACAAGGACGACAAGCCAGCCGATAAGCCGGCCGACAAACCGAAGGAGCCTGAAGCCGCCAAGCCGGCCGATGCCACAACGCCCGAGACCGACAAGGACAAGCCGGCTGAGGGTGACAAGGAACCGAAGTAGACCACTGCGGCGGGACGTCGATCTGACAAGAATCCGCCTGTTGCTCCAAGAACCACGGCCACGCCTTTGCGTGGCCGTGCTGGTTTAGGATCGGCTCTGAATTGACTGTCGCGATTGTCGTCTTTCGCTCCGCGAAAGAACGTCCTTTCGCGGAGCGAAAGACGACACTTGTTGATGCGCTGGCCCGTGCTTGCCATGACTCGGCCACGCATCCGCGCGCGACGAATTCTGCAAACCCCTCGTGCGAACCGAACGGGTGGGAATCCTGTCCCACATCGAACCGATTCACCAGTCACTCTGGCGACGGGCGCGCTCCGTCCAATATACTCTCCCCGCATCGTTCCCTTTCCCGCCACGCAAGGACTGACAGGCCATCATGGACAATGAACTCCGCGACCAAGCCCGGGATTTGATCGCTCGAATCCTCCAACTCCGAGACTCTCTTTGACTGGGCTGGCAAGCAGCAAAAGTTGGCCGACATCAATGTGAAGATGGCCGAGCCCGGCTTCTGGGACAACCAGGAGAAGGCTCAGGCCACGATGAATGAATTCAAGCAGCTCAACGCCACGATCAAACCGATTGCCGAACTGGTCAAGGGGGCGGACGACCTCGGCGTGATGGTTGAATTCGCCGAGATGGGCGAGGACGTTGGCGACGATGCGGTCGCGCTGATCGCGTCGCTGAAAGAGCAGTTCGCCGCCGCCGAGTTGC
>JAYTIB010000087.1:0-2422 GCA_043732205.1 Schlesneria sp.
CTGTGCTTGCGATTCACTCGGCCGGCGGCTTGCGGGACAGGCGGAGCGATTCAGCGTCGAACCAGACCTGTCCGCGGGTGGTCCGCAACTCGGCGACCAATTCCACGTCGCGCGATTCCTCGTCGACGGTGAACTCGAATTCGAGCGGCTTCCATTGGGACGTGCCGCTCAATGTGTTGGTGCGGTTGGCACCGGAGACGCGCAATCCGGCGGCGATCCCCCGATCGTCTTCGGTCGCGGCCACGTCCTTTGTCTGGACGTTGGCGTGCAACGTGTAGGTTCCGCGTGCGAGCAGGATCCGGCGACGCCATGAGGCGATGCACTTGCCACTCGGCCCGCAGAGGATCGAGTACGCTTTCTTTTCACCGGGCAGTTCGACTTCTTCCACGACGGCGTCTTCACTCTCTGACGCGCCGAACCAGTCGGCCAGATGCATGTTGCCATTCTCGTCGAACTCGGGCGGCTTCGGATCTTCCTGTTCGCTCTGCTCCTTCAAGTTGGCGGCCCGGGCGGTGATCCGGTCCTTGAATTCGCGGACGCGGCCGGCATGTTCGCGAGCCAGGTTCGGATCGATCGAGGCGAGGACCGGCAGCAGGCGCCGGCGCAGGTAATCGACCCGCGCGTGCAGCTTGGCGGGCGGATTGAAGAGAGGCAGCAGTTTGCGGATTCGCTCGCGGTATCGTCCCCGCCATTCCGGGTTCTGCATGACCGTCGACGAAACGATCGCACCCGGTGGGTCAAGGATCGATGCGCCGGGATCGCCAAACATCTGATCCATGCCATGCGGCAGGAAATGGGCCTTCTTGTCGGCGGGGTTGAAGTAGATCCGGTAATTGTTCGTGTTCTGCGTGTAGCCGTCCCAGTGGCACAGCATCAGTTCCATCGCCATGAACGAGACGAAGGCGTCGACATCGAGCAGTTCGTCGATTCGCTTCCAGCGCTCTTCGATGTTCGGTTCCCGGCAGGCTTCCAACAGCGCCTTCAAGTCGCTGCGATCGTCCGGCCCCTTCCCGGCATCCTTTTCCAGTTCGGCGTCGATGTCCTGCACGAATCCGCCGTCGTACAGGTTGCCGTCACCATCCTCGAAATGCCGCTGCAGAAACGTCTTGTCGAAGCCCTCTTTCAAGACATACAGGCCGACGTCGCGGTCGTTCAGCCAGACGCGGGCATGGGCGACCCGCGTGGCCGGGATGCTGGCGGAACGGCAGAGTTCTTCGCTCAGCCATTCGTGAATGTAGGTCTCGTCCTGGACCGAGTTGTTGAGATGGAACTTGTCGAGACCGTGAAAGCTCTGTCCCTTGGTGAACTTGTTGGAGTTGAGCGTGAGGGCGGGGCGGTCGTCGAATTCGCGGAAGCTGCCGGCGGCCCCCTTCAGTTTGATCCCCACATCCTTGTACGTCGTCTTGCGGTTCTCGGTGACCGTGCAGCGGACGTACGCACGATTGTTGGTCCTCAACTTTTCGAGTTCCGGTTCCGCGATCTGAATCCGGAGCTGAGGAATCGTCCCCTTCTTGAAGAATTCATCGCTGGCATCGGGTTCGCGCGCCGGTGGCTTGGCGGCGTCCTGGGCCAGCACCAGGCCGATGACCATGACCAGGCAGGAAACGAAACCGTTCATCGCAACTCCATTTCGAATGTCGATCGTTGGGAGGCTCGCTCAGTCTTCGTTTAACCCGGAGCCAACGGCGACGGAACCGTGGACCGACCCCAACGTTTGGTAACCGTCGCCGTTGGCTCCGGGTTAAACGAAACGCGGGACTCGCTACCGTAACCGACCCGACCCGACTCGCCAAGCTTCAGTCAACATCCACCAAGAATGGGGGTGTGCGTCACGATTCCGGGTGGCATCCGAACGGCGGTTCATTCCAGTCTGTCGAAGTCGCGGCGGCTCTTGGGCGAGCGGCAGGAATCGGCAGACAAGCACGATGCGCAAGAGACAAGCACGATGCGCAAGCGAGTGAGTTTTCAGGCACACTCGCTTGCGCGTCGTGCATGTAGGGGGACAAACATTCATCGGCCGCTCGCCTTTCTCCTTCAGAGTCGACAACACCCCGTTCATTGGATGTCACCCAGAATTGAGATGCACACCCCAAGAATGGACCGCCGAACCGGAAAAAGCACATCAAAGGGGTCAGGAGCAACACTGTTCGGCACTCGGGTTGCTGGCGGCGTGATTTTCTACATTTGTGCGGCACGCTTTTTGCGCACGGCGAAGCTTGAACTATAAGCTTGCCGATGGACGCTCAGAATTCACGGAAGATGCGGGACGGACTCTTGCCGGTGGCGGCGAACAGCGCGGCTGACGCGCGGCCTTCCGCCGAGTTTCCGTTTGCGGAACCGCCCACGACTGACCAGCGGCTGACGGAGAAAGACATCGTCGGTCTGAAGTATTTCGACCAACTGCTGCCGCTGTTCCAACGCT
>JAYTIB010000088.1:0-2421 GCA_043732205.1 Schlesneria sp.
CGTCTTTCGCTCCGCGAAAGAACGTCCTTTCGCGGAGCGAAAGACGACTATACATCACTCGCGCGTGACGACTTCGTCCAGGTTCAGGAGGATGTTGGCGGTCAGCGTGTACGCGGCCAGTTCGGCGGGGTCGAGGTTGGCCGGGGGCTTGGAGTCTCCGAAGGTGATCAGCTTCGTGGCCGCGTCGCGGTCCTGTTGCAGGCGAGACAAATCGGCCGCCAGTCCCTCGGTCAGGATTTTCAATTCATCGGTGGTGGGGCGGCGTGAGGTCGCGAATTGGAAGCCGCGAGTCAGTCGCTCAGCGGGGGTCGAGCCTCCTTCGGTCAACATCCGTTCGGCCAGTTTGCGGGCGGCTTCGACATAGGTGATTTCGTTGAGCAGCGACAGCGCCTGCAATGGCGTGTTGGTGCGGGATCGCTTCACCGTGCAGACCTCGCGGCTGGGGGCATCGAACAACAACATGGATGGCGGCGCTGCGGTCCGCTTCCAGATGGTGTACATCGTCCGCCGATACAGTCCGTCCCCTGTGTCATGCTTGTAGCCGCGCAGGTCGCCGTAACGGCTGGTCTCGTCCCAAACACCTTCGGGCTGATAAGGGCGGACGCTCGGTCCACCGACTTTGTCGACCAGCAGGCCGCTGGCTGCCAGAGCCTGGTCGCGCAGGGTTTCGCCCGACAATCGGAAGCGTGGGCCGCGGGCCAGCAGCCGGTTCTCGGGATCACGCTCGGTCAGTTCGCGCGTGACGTGTGACGACTGGCGATAGGTGGCGCTCATCACGATCAGCTTCTGGATCGCCTTCATGTCCCACGGCTTGGCCGGTTGGCTGGCCACAGCGGGTGTGACTGAGGGTTGCATGAATTCGGCGGCGAGCCAGTCGAGCAGTTCCGGATGCGACGGGAACTCGGCCTGCGAACCGAAGTTTTCGGAGGTCTTCACCAGACCCGTGCCGAAGAACCGCTCCCACGCGCGGTTGATCCAGACACGCGACGTCAGCGGATGCGCGGGATCGACCAGCCATTGGGCCAGGCCGAGACGATTTCGCGGCGTGGCATCAGGCATGGCGGGAAGTGCGGCCGGCAGCCCCGCGGTCACCTTGTCGCCGCGCTTGTCGTACTCGCCGCGCGTCAGGATGAACGCCTCGCGCGGCTGCGGTAGTTCGCGCATCACCATGACATTCGGTGCCGCCGCCATGATCTTGTTCTGCTGCTGACGGAATCCGTTCACGGCCGATTCAGACCGCTTCAGCGGGCTGTCGATGTTGGCGAGGAAGAACTTTTCGAGTTCAGCCTTTTGCTGCGGCGAGCGCTTGTCGGCGTCGAGCGCGAGGACTTGCTTCAACGATGCGGGGAACGTCGCGCCGTCCAGCTTGACCGTGCCCGGCGGCAGCGATGTCTGCGACAACCGGAACCGGCCGATGTTGTGCTGGGTCAATGCTTCGTGCTTCAGTCGCACGGTCAGCGTCGCGTTCGCGGGAACCGACAGCGGTGTTTCGACGAGAAACATCGCGTTGGTCTGATCACGTCGCGTCGGCCCATCGACCGCCCAGCCGTTGCTCGGTGTGCCGTCCAACACGAGACCGATCTCCCAGCCCTTCTGTGAGTACGTGGCTTCGGCGCGGTTGAAGCTCGCTTGTAACGGGGCGGACAGACTCGGAGCGGTGATCTCGGCTTCAACCGATGAGAGCACGAAGTTGCCGTTCGAGTACCGGCCGAGGCTTTGCTGCGGCAGGCTCGCATCGGGCAGGCATTCCAGCAGCAGACCGCTGAACGTCCCCGCGCTGATCGGTCCCGAGATCGTGTAGACATCGTGCGGCGGATTCTTGCCGCTGGCGAGGTACGACCCGTCCGGTTGCCGGGTGAGTTTCGCGCCGCCGGCGGACTTCACCTCTTTCGGTTGCAACGTCTGCCACACGACGCCACCGTCCTCGGACAGCTTCGACTTGAAGCCCGGTTCCCACGCGGCGATGAGTTGCGGCAGCAGCTTCATCGATTCGGCGGTCCGCTGCTCGGCGCTGGCGATCTCACCGTCGAGCCGCGTCAACTCGGCCTCTTGTTCGTCGGTGGGGACGACGATCAGCGGATCGGTGTTCTTCGTTTCGCCCTGCAAGGTGCCGCTCTCCGCGACGTTATTGAAGTACGAGAACAGTTGGTAGAACTCGCGCTGCGTGATGGGGTCGTACTTGTGATCGTGACAACGGCAGCAGTTGAGCGTGAGGGCCATCCAGGTCATGCCGGTGGTCTCGACGCGGTCGATCACGGTTTCGACACGCCATTCTTCGGCGATGATCCCCCCTTCCCCGTTCAACCGGTGATTGCGGTTGAATCCGGTCGCGATGTTTTGGGCGCGCGTCGGATTCGGGATCAGGTCGCCGGCGATTTGATCGATGGTGAACTGGTCGAACGGCAGGTTCTGGTTGAAGGC
>JAYTIB010000089.1:0-6446 GCA_043732205.1 Schlesneria sp.
TTAGATTTGCGTCAAGCAGCTCTGCGAGTCGTCATCAAAGCTCGGAGTCATTCTTTTGCCGACGACCGTCAAGAAGACTTCGACAGGAAGATTTGGGACAAAAATATCCGAGCAGAAAAACCCGATGTTGGTCCATATCTTCCTGTCCCACATTTTCCTGTCTACGTTCGGTTGCGGCATGACCGCGCTGGGTATTTCGTGGTGAATCATCCGGGTGAGGGAAACGACGCACCCCTCGTCCGCACTTGGCGGACGAGGGGTGGTCCGATCGCCCCGACTCTGCTTCCCAAACCTGATCACGTTCCGCGCCGGCAACGATTGGTCGCAATGACAATCGAGCGGTGCTGACCAGAATTCCCTCAGGAGAGGAACATGGTTTGAACGCGACCAAGGTCCGGGATTGCAAGAGCTTGTATCGGCAGACGGCCCGCGCGGGATGAGGTTTACCGTGACGATTGCAGCGACTGTGCCGCCCACCGATATCGAAGCATTGGCGAGTCGGGACCAGCCAGTCAGATTCTGAGCGAACATCAGCGGCCAGCTCAGACGACAGTTGCATTGACTCGGCGGAAACTGCGACTTGGCCGCTGCGACAAGCGTCGGGGGGTCTTCACGATTCTCGGTGGAATCCGAAAGGCGGTTCTTCCAAGTCTGTCGAAGTCGCGGCGGCTCTTGGGCGAGCGGGAGGAATCGGAATACAAGCACGATGCGCAAGCGAGTGAGTTTTCAGGCACACTCGCTTGCGCGTCGTGCTTGTATGCGGACAAACAATCATCTGCCGCTCGCCCTACTACTTCAGAGTCGACAACAACCCGTTCATTCGATTTCACCCAGAATTGAGACGCCCCCCCGCGTCGGGGCGATGCGATGGCTCGTAGACGTCACGTGTCGCCGCGGGCTATACTTTCCTCCGTTCACCCCGCCCCAACACTCTCGCCCCGACGCATTCTCCATTGCCCGAAAGTCTTGTCATGCACCTCCCCGTTACCTGCGCTGCCTGCGGCCAGGCCTTTCGGGTCGACGCCAGGTTTGCCGGTCGGCGGGGGAAATGCCCCAACCCCGCGTGTCAGCAGGTTTACACGGTCCCCGTTTCAAACGCCGCTCCCGAACCGGAAGCGGTGGATGAATCCACTAGCGAAGAGGCCGTCGAGACGGCGAAAAGTGGCAACAGCCTGTCATGGGGAAAACGCAGGAAAAGTCGGAGAGTGAAACACCAGCGATCATCGTGGTGGAACCGCATCGATCGGCGTTCCTTCCTGGTCGGAGCCGGCTTGTCGGCGGCGGCCACCCTGCTGGTCTTCGCGATCTTGTCGCTGATGTCCCCGAACAAGCGGCACACACAAGCGGCGGAAGCCGCGTCAAAGAAGCCGGACTTCGCGATGACGGTGGCTCCGGTGGTCATCAAGTATTGCGGCAAGTGTCACGGTGGCGACGAGCCGGAAGCCGGCATTTCTTTCGCCAAGTACACGGATGAAGCGGCGATGCTGAAGGACCGCAAAACGTGGGAACATTCGTTCCAAATGATCTCCGATGGCAACATGCCCCCCGCCGACAGCCCGCAGCCGACCGCTGACGAGAAGGCCAAACTGCTCGACTATCTGGAGGGCGCGCTGTTCCGCATTGATTGCACGCAGGTTTCCGATCCGGGGCGCGTCACCATCCGGCGGTTGAACCGGGTCGAGTACAACAACACGATCCGCGATCTGCTGGGAGTCTCGATCCGACCGGCCGACGACTTTCCTTCGGACGATGTCGGCTATGGCTTCGACAACATTGGCGACGTGTTGTCGCTCCCTCCGTTGCTGATGGAGAAGTATCTGGATGCCGCCGAGAAAATCGCCGCCGAAGCGATCCTCGTGACCGATCCCGCCAAGCCCGTGGTTCGCGAATTCACACGGAATGAACTGCGTCGCAGCAAGGCGGCCCAGCCGCACGGCGAGGACGCGATCATCCTGGTTTCCATGGGGGACGTCACGGCCGAGATGGACTTTCCGCGCGCGGGCGAATACCTGGTCCGCACCAAGGCCGCGGAAACGCCAGCGGGTCCGGAGCACGCGAAAATGGAGTACCGGCTCGACGGCAAGACGCTGCGCATGTTCGACGTTCAAGCGCGAGACTCGAACCCGCAAACGTGTGAGTTCAAATTCAAGACGTCGAAAGGCAAACACAAACTCGACGTCGCCTTTCTGAATGACTTCTACGACGAGAAGGCGAAGGACAAGTCCAAGCGTGACCGCAACCTGATCGTGCGCGACATCGAGATCGTCGGCCCGCTCGATGTCGAAGCGAGCGAACTCCCGGCCGCTCATAAGCAGTTGCTGGCTGTGTCACCAAGTGCCGGCAAGACTGCGACCGAAGCGGCCCGCGACAACCTGCGGCCCTTTCTGCGCCGCGCGTTTCGCCGCCCCGCCACCGATGCCGAGATCATTCGCTACGTCGGGTTCGTCGAACAGGCCGTGAAGAAGGGGGAACCGTTCGCGTTTGGCATGCAGGTCGCCGTCACCGCCGTGCTGGTGTCGCCCCACTTTCTCTACCGCATCGAAACCGACAAGAAGCCCGACGATCCGAGCGAAAAGCACGCGCTCAACAACTACGAACTGGCATCGCGACTGTCATACTTCCTGTGGAGCAGCATGCCGGACGACCAACTGCTGACGCAGGCGGAGCAGGGGGACTTGCACCATGATGCGGTGCTGGATGAACAGGTCCGCCGCATGTTGAAGGATCCGAAATCGCGGGCACTCGTCGACAACTTCGCCGAACAATGGCTGCAACTGCGCATCCTCAACGAAATCACGCCCGATCCCAAACAGTTCCCCGAATTCAACGCGGAACTGCGGGAAGACATGAAGCAGGAAACGCGGCAGTTCTTCGAGTACATCATGCGCGAGGACCGGTCGATCCTGGAGTTTCTCGATGGCCCGTACACGTTCGTCAACGAACGACTGGCCCGACACTATGGATGGTCCGACATCCGGGGCGACAAGTTTCAACAGGTCAGTCTGGAAGGGAAGAGTCGCGCCGGATTGCTGACTCAGGCCAGCATCCTGACGCTCACGTCCAACCCGGACCGGACCTCGCCGGTCAAACGGGGCAAGTGGATCATGGAGGTGATTCTGGATCAGCCGCCGCCACCCCCTCCACCAAACGTGCCCGAGTTGGCCGAGACCGCCAAGGCCGCTCCGAACGCCACGCTCAGACAGCAATTGGAACTGCACCGTCAGAATGCAAGCTGCAATTCGTGCCACCGGGTCATGGATCAACTCGGCTTCGGAATGGAGAACTTCGACGCCATCGGACGGTGGCGGGACTCAGACAATGGCCAGCCGTTGGATGCGACGGGTGAATTGCCGGGAGGCAGCCGTTTCAACGGTCCCGTCGAACTGGCGGAGGTCTTGCACCGCAAACAGTGCGAATTTGGCGAATGCCTGACGGAAAAGATGCTGACTTATGCCCTGGGGCGGGGATTAGAGTTCTATGATCGGTGTGCGGCGGATAAGATTGTCAAAACTCTGAAGGACCAGAAGTTCCGGTTTTCGGTGCTCGTCGCCGAAATCGCGAAGAGCGATCCCTTCCGCATGCGACGCGGGGAGGGATCCAAGTAACGGCTGCGAACCCGGTCTCCATTCGATCTCTGCTCCCGCTGACTGGGGCGGGTCTCAGGATGGCGACCGATGATCTTGCCAACGCAACGCGCCTCGGCGTGCGTGGGATTTAGGGCGACAATCAATCTGCCCGACCGGGGTTCATTTGTGGAGCGAGAGGCCGTGCCTCTCAACTTTGGCGCAGTCTTGCCGCCAGTGCGAAGGAAGTATTGTGAACGACCAAGAACAGCCGGAAGACGGCACCAACCCCTCACCCACCGCCGGGAGCCAAGCCCCCACGGCGCAGGTGATTCTTCCCATGGGAGACTTCGTCGGGGAATCGGTCGACGAAGTCGACGATGCGGCCGATGACGATGTGCTCGATGACGAGCAACTCGCCGACGACGATGACAATGACGCGGATGATCTGGCCGACGACGTTGACGTGGAAGAAGAGCGGGTGCGCTCGTTGGTCGAGGAACTCTTCGACGAAGACGACCTCGGCGAAGTCATGAGTGAACTCGACGTGCTCACGCTGGAAGACGCCGCGGCCTACCTCAAAGTCGAGTACGGAATGATCCGTCGCCTGATCAAGGAACAGGCTCTGCCCGGTCGCAAGATTGGCGACGAATGGCGCTTCCTGCGCGGTGCGCTCGCCGATTGGCTCCGCGCTCCCGGTGGCAATGCGGCACCGGTTGCCCAAGCCGCAGCACCGGCCCCGGCGCGGGTTGAGGCTCCGGCGCAGTCGGAGCGTCGCGAATTCACTGCGAAGCCGCCGTTCACTGCGAAGCCACCGCTTACCGCCAAGCCGCCACTGCGCGAACGGTTCTCGCAGGGGAACGATGAAGGTCAGCAGCAGCGGTATCCGCAACAAGGGGGATCACGCTATCCACAACAGGGGGGTTCGCGGTATCCGCAGCAAGGCGGCGGACAGGACTCGCAGCAGGGTGGTTCCCGTTATCCCCAGCAGGAGGAAGATCGCCCGCCCCGTCGTCCGCAGAACGAAGGGGGCGGCAATCAAGGCGGTGGCTACCAGAGTCGCGGCTACCAGGGTGGTGGTGGCCAGGGAGCGGGCAACCAAGGCGGGGGTTATCAGGGTGGTGGAGGTCAGGGCGCGGGTGGTCAGGGTCAGGGTGGATATCCGCCGCCGAGACGTCCTCGCTATGGAAATGATCAAGAGCAGCAGCAACCACCGCAGGGCGAATACCGTCCACCGCGCAAGCCATACGCGGGTGGACAAGGCAACTTCGGTGGTCAAACAGGCGGTCAGGCCGGTGGCAATTTTTCCGGCGGACCGGGCGCGGGGAGTGCCGGTGGTCAGAAGTACAACGGCGGACCAAAGAAGCCCAAGCGAAAGTCGCTGAACGAACAACGCTTCAAACGCTTGGATCGCCGCAAGGAAGGCGACGATTCCGGTCAGGCTGAACCGCAGGATTCGAACGAGTGAAATGGTCGATATCATGAGATCGGTCCCGGCCGCGTCGCCATGATCCGGCCGGGACAACTACAAGGTTGTGGCAAACTTCGCGAGATTCATGTCATGAGCAGGCATTCCAAACTTCAGCGACGGACATTCGTGAAGGGGCTCGGGGCGGCCATCGGGCTCCCATTGCTCGAGGCCATGCTGCCGACAAACGGCTTCGCGGCCGGGTCGGCGGGTGCTCCAAAACGGATGGCGTTCGTGTTTGTTCCCAACGGTGTGATTGTTCCGGAATGGGAGCCGAAGGGTGAGGGCAAGGACTGGCAACTCTCCCCCACCTTGGAACCGCTCGCCAAGATCAAGAACAAGGTCTGCGTCTTCTCGGGGCTGGCTCAGGACAACGCCAGCGCCAAGGGTGACGGGCCCGGCGATCATGCCCGATCGTCAGCCGCGTTCCTGACCGGTGCTCATCCGGTGAAGACGGGGGGCGTGGATATCAAGGTTGGGCAGTCGGTTGATCAAGTCGCGGCCGAGAAGATCGGCAAGCTGTCCAAGCTGCCGTCGATCGAATTGGGGACCGAGGGAGGCCGCAGTGCCGGCCAGTGCGACTCCGGCTACAGTTGCGCGTACTCGAACAACATCTCGTGGAAATCCGCCACGACCCCGATGGCCAAGGAAATCAATCCCCGGCTGGTCTTTGAACGGTTGTTCGGGTCCACTGACGATCGCGACGCCGCCAAGGGCCGCGCCAAACGGGATGAGTACCGCAAGAGCATCCTCGACCTGGTCACCGAGGATGCCTCGAAACTGAAGCAGCAACTCGGCCAGACCGACCGCCGCAAGATCGACGAGTACTTCACCAGCGTCCGTGAGATCGAGCAGCGCATCGAACGGGCTCGCGACGATGATTCGAAACGAACGATTCCGGATTTGAAGCTGCCCAACGGCGTCCTCAAGCAAGTGGACGAACACATCACCCTGATGTTCGACCTGATGACGCTGGCGTTCCAGACCGACACCACGCGCGTCGCCACCTTCATGATGGCCAACGAGGGGAGCAACCGCAGCTATCCGATGATCGGGGTCAACGACGGCCACCATCACCTGTCGCATCACCAGAACAAGCAGGACTGGATCGACCAGCTCAAGAAGATCGACAAGTACCTGGTCGGCCACTTCGCCAAGTTCCTGGAAAAACTGGACGGCATCCGCGAGGGGAACGGCACGCTGCTGGACCAGTCGATGATCGTTTACGGCTGCGCGATCGGCGACGGCAACCGCCACAACCACAACGATCTCCCCATCCTGCTGGCAGGACGCGGCGGCGGCACGATCGCTTCGGGGCGGCGACTGGCCTACCCGAAGAACACGCCGCTGAACAACCTGTTCCTGTCACTGCTGGACCGGATGGATTCCGGAGTCGACCAACTCGGCGACAGCAC
>JAYTIB010000090.1:0-6446 GCA_043732205.1 Schlesneria sp.
TGCTGATGCGGTTTCAGCAGCACGGCGCACATCATCGGGGTGGTCGTCAGCGACACCACCAGCGAGATCCCGATCGCCACCGACAGCGTCACGGCGAACTCGCGGAACAGACGGCCGGTGTAGCCGCTCATGAACAGGATCGGGATGAACACCGCCACCAGCGACACGCTGATCGTCAGGACCGTGAAGCCAATTTCCTTCGCGCCGAGCAACGACGCCTGCAACGGCGACATCCCCGCTTCCAGATGCCGGGTGATGTTCTCGATCACGACGATCGCGTCGTCGACGACGAAGCCGGTGGCGATCGTCAGCGCCATCAGCGACAGGTTGTCGAGGCTGTAGCCGGCCAGATACATGAAGCCGAACGTGCCGATCAGTGACACAGGGACGGCGACGCTCGGAATCAGCGTGCTGCGGAAGTCGCGCAGAAACAGAAACACGACGAGCACCACCAACGCGACGGAGAGCAGCAGCGTGAACTGCACATCGTGCAGCGACGCCCGGATGGTGGTGGTCCGATCCATCGCGACGGTCAGTTCCATCGCGGCGGGGATCTGCGCGTCGAGTTGCGGCAGCAGTTCCCTGATCCGGTCGACCGTCTCGATGATGTTGGCCCCCGGCTGACGAAAGATGACGACCGAGATCGCCGGCTTACCGTTCATCAATCCGAAGGCGCGCAGATCCTCGACCGAATCCGTCACCTTCGCCACATTGCCGAGCCGGACCGGAGCGCCGTTGCGGTAGGAGACAATCAGCGGCTCGTATTCGGCGGCCGTGAACAACTGGTCGGTCGAGGTCACGGCCCAAGCCCGCTCGTCGCCGGCGATTTGACCCTTCGGACGGTTCGCATTCGCCGCGCCGAGCACCGTCCGGATGTCTTCCAAGCCGATGCCGAAGTGGTTGAGCACCGTCGGATTCATGTCGACGCGCACGGCCGGTGCCGAGCCGCCGCCGACATCGACACGTCCGACCCCCTTCACCTGCGCCAGCCGCTGTTGCAGGATCGTGGAGACCGCGTCGTACATCTGCGGCTTCGTGTGCGAATCGGACGTCACCGCAATGATCATGATCGGGCTGTCGGCCGGGTTCACCTTGCGGTACGAGGGATTGTTGGGCATGTTCGCGGGCAACTGTCCGCGGGCCGCGTTGATGGCGGCCTGAACGTCGCGCGCGGCCGCGTTGATGTCGCGGTCGAGATCGAACTGCATGGTGATCGAGGTGGAACCGAGCGAACTGGTCGACGACATCTCGGTGATCCCCGCGATGCGGCCGAACTGCCGCTCCAACGGCGTGGCCACCGCGGTCGCCATCGTTTCGGGACTGGCCCCCGGCAGCGTGGCGTTGACACTGATCGAGGGATAGTCGACCTGCGGCAACGGCGACACCGGCAGCATTCCGTAACCGAGAACCCCGGCCAGCAAGATCGCGATCGTCAGCAACGTGGTCGCGACGGGCCGGGCGATGAAGGGCGCGGAGATGCTCATGCCGCGCCTCCTTCTGCTCGTCCGCCAAGCACCGTGAGGCGATCGTCCGCATTCTCCGTTGGGATCGGCGCATCAATAACTGTCGGAATTTGCGTGTCGTAGTCCGGACGCCCTCGTCCGGACGAGGGCGTCCGGACTACAGATTCTGCGACAGCTATTGATGCGCCAATCCTTGGCGACTCGGCCGCCTGTGGTCCCGATGAGACCGGCATGCCCAGGCGCGAGCCGAGCCATTCAAACCAGAGATAGATCACCGGGGTTGTGTACAGCGTCAGGATCTGGCTGAGGATCAGGCCGCCGATGATCGTGATCCCGAGCGGTCGGCGCAGCTCGGACCCGACGCCGGTCCCGATCGCCAGCGGGACCGCGCCGAGGAGCGCGGCCATCGTCGTCATCATGATCGGCCGGAAGCGGAGCAGGCAGGCTTCGAAGATCGCCTCACGTGGCGACATGTGCTGCTGCCGCTGCGCATCCAGCGCGAAGTCGATCATCATGATCGCGTTCTTCTTGACGATGCCGATCAGCAGGATGATCCCGATCAGCGCGATGACGCTGAGGTCGATCCGGCAGATCAGCATCGCCACCAGCGCGCCGACTCCGGCCGAGGGGAGCGTCGACAGGATCGTGATTGGATGGATGTAGCTCTCGTACAACACGCCGAGCACGATGTAGACCGTGACCAGCGCGGCCAGGATCAGCAGCGGTGTGTTCCGCAGCGACGCCTGAAACGCCTCGGCCGTCCCCTGAAAGCCCGCGATGATGCTGTTCGGGAGTCCGATGTCGCGGCGGGCCTGCGCGATCGCCTCGACCGCGTGTCCCAGCGACACACCGGGAGCGAGATTGAACGAGATCGTCACCACGGGGAACTGTCCCTGATGGTTGATGGAGAGGGGTGTTCGCGACTCTTCCACACGGCTGAAACTGCTGAGCGGAACCATGCCGCCGCCGGGGGGATGGATGTGGACCTCGTGCAGATCGCGCGGCTCGTTCTTAAAGTCCCCCTTCACCTCCAGCACCAGCCGGTACTGGTTGAGCTGCGTGAACATGATCGACACCTGCCGCTGTCCGAAGGCGTCGTACAGCGCGTCGTCGATCATCTGCGGCGTGATGCCCAAGCGCGAGGCCGTGTCGCGGTCGATGACGACGCGCGCCTGCAGGCCGTCGTTCTGCTGGTCGCTGGCGACGTCGCGCAGTTCCGGCAACTCCTTCAGCTTGTCGACGAACCGCGGGGCCCACTCACCCAGCTCTTTCGCGTCGGGCGTTTCGAGGCTGTACTGGTACTGCGTCCGGCTGACGCGGGTCTCCACCGTCAAGTCCTGCACCGGCTGCATGAAGAGCGTGATGCCGGTGACTTCGGCCAGTCGCGGTTGCAGCCGGCGGATCACGTCGCTCGCGGAGAGGAGCCCGCGCTCTTCCAGCGACTTCAGGTTGATTTGAATCCGCCCGCTGTTCATCGTCGTGTTTGTGCCGTCGATCCCGATGAAACTGGAGAGGCTCGCCACAGCCGGATCGGTCAGGATCGCGCGGTTCAGTTCAAGCTGCCGAATGGCCATCGCATCGAACGAGATGCTCTGCGACGCCTCCGAGATGCCCAGGATCACACCGGTGTCCTGCACCGGAAAGAAACCCTTGGGAACGATCAGATACAGGTAACCGGTCGCCACCAGCGTCAGCACCGAGACGATCATGGTCGCAGTCTGAAACCGCAGGACGACATTCAGCGTCGCTCCGTACAGCCGGATCACCCCGTTGAACGCCGCTTCGGACGACCGGTACATCCAATTGTGTTGCGTCGCCGGTTTGTGGCGCAGCAGCCGGGCGCACATCATCGGCGTCAGTGTCAACGAGACGACCGCCGAGATCACGATCGTGACGCTGAGCGTCACGGCGAATTCGCGAAACAACCGGCCAACGATGTCCCCCATGAACAGCAGTGGAATCAGCACGGCGATCAGCGACACACTCAGCGAGACGATCGTGAACCCGATCTGCTGTGCCCCCTTCAACGCGGCCGCCAGCGGGGCTTCGCCCCTTTCAATGTGCCGCATGATGTTCTCAATCATCACGATCGCATCGTCAACAACGAACCCCGTCGAGATCGTCAGGGCCATCAGCGTCAGATTGTTCAGGCTGTAGTTCAGCAGATACATCACGCCGAACGTGCCGATCAGCGACAGCGGCACCGCGACGCTGGGAATGATCGTCGCGGGGACGTTCCGCAAAAACACAAAGATCACCAGCACGACCAGCACGACGGTCGTCAGCAGTTCGCGCTGCACGTCATGCACCGAGGCGCGGATCGTCACGGTCCGATCGGTGAGGATTCGCACCTTGACAGCCGCGGGCAGCGATTCCCCCAGTTGCGGCAGCAGCGCCTTCACGTTGTCGACGACTTCGATGATGTTCGCGCCGGGTTGCCGCTGGATGTTGAGAATCACCGCGGGGGTGTCGTTCATCCACGCCGCCTGCCGGACGTTCTCGGCGCTGTCGACGACGTCCGCCACATCGGACAACTTGACGGCCGCCCCGTTGCGGTGGGCGATGATCAACTGCCGGTATTGTTCGACGCTGAACAGTTGGTCGTTCGCGCCGATCGTGTACGACTGCCGTGCGCCGTCGAAGCTTCCCTTGGCCTGGTTGACGTTCGCCTGGGCCAGCGCCGTCCGGATGTCCTCCATGTTCAAACCGAGTGATGACAGCGATGTCGGATTGGCCTGAATCCGAATCGCCGGCTTCTGCCCGCCGCTGATGCTAACCATCCCGACGCCGGGCAACTGCGAGATCTTCTGCACCAGCCGCGTGTCCGCCAGATCCTCGACCTTCGCCAGCGGCAATGAATCCGACGACAACGCCAGCGTGAGAATCGGCGCGTCGGCCGGGTTCGTCTTCGTGTAGATCGGTGGGTTCGGCAGGTCGCGTGGGAGAAAGCTGGACGCGACGTTGATCGCGGCTTGAACCTGTTGCGCGGCGACGTCGATATTCAACGCCAGATCGAATCGCAGCGTGATGACTGAACAGCCCTCGGAGCTGGTCGACGTCATCTGCGTCAGGCCGGGGACCTGGCCGAATTGACGTTCCAGCGGCGCGGTGATCGACGACGCCATCACGTCCGGTCCGGCACCCGGATAAAACGTCAGCACTTGGATCGTGGGATAGTCGACCTGCGGCAACGCGGAGACCGGCAACTGGTGATAGGCGACGATCCCCGAGAGCAGGATCGCCACCATGAACAGCACCGTCGCAACCGGCCTCACGATGAAGGGCCGAGACGGATTCATGGCGCGTCCCTGCCAAGCGGGTCATCGAGTGGCGCAGTGGGCGGCGCGGTAGGGATCAGCTCTGAAATGACTGTCGCGATTGTCGTCTTTCGCTCCGCGAAAGAACGTCCTTTCGCGGAGCGAAAGACGACATTTGTTGATGCGCCGACCCTGGGCGGCGCGGACTCGGCCGGCACAGCGCGAGTCGCGGGATTCGTCGTCGCTTCGGATTCATCGCACGAGGGAGTCTGCTTCGGTTTCGATTCGCCCGGCGTCGCCGACACCGGCCCATCCGCCGCCGTCGTCCGTCCCTTGGACTGATCGGATGTCGTGTGGTCTGCGGCCGTTTGATCAGCGGCGGTCTTGTCCGCCGTTGTTCGCGGACGGTCCGGGTCGGTGGAGGGAGCGGACTTTGACTTCGGCGTCTGGTCCGGCGGCCCGCTGTCCGGCGGCGTCGCGCGGTCTTTGTCTGCCGCGCCTTTGTTCTTCTCTTTGTTTCCCGCTTTGACGTCCTTGCCCGTGTCGCGCGGCGCGACCTTGGCGCCCGGTTGCAGCTTGTCGAGGCCGTCGGTGACGATCGTCTCGCCCGGCGCGAGACCGGATTCGATCGACGTTTCCGCCCCTTCGGACGGACCCGGCACCACGCTGCGCTGCTCGACAGTGTCATCCGATGTGACGACATACACGAACATCGACGCCGGTCCGCGCTGAACCGCGGCCGTCGGCACGACGACCGCGCCGCGCTTGGTGTCGACCAGCAATCGCGCGTTGACGAATTGGTTCGGGAACAGCGCGCCGTCCTCGTTCTTGAAGACCGCCTTCAAGCGGACGGTTCCCGTCGTGGCGTCGACCTGGTTGTCGATCGCGAGCAATTCTCCGGTGGCAAGATTCCGCTTCATGTCGCGATCGAACGCCGCGACCGGCAATGCCTCTTTCCCGCCCGACCGCCGTTTTACTTCGTCCGCCCGGCGCTTCACATCGGCAATGTCATCCTGCGGCACCGTGAAGACGAGCGCGATCGGCTGGAGTTGGTTGATGACCGCCAACCCGTTCGGATCGTTGGCCCGCACGATGTTCCCCTGGTCGACCAGCCGCAAGCCGATCCGTCCGGAGATCGGGGCCACGATCCGGCAATACTTTAGTTGCAACTTCACGTTGTCGATCATCGCCTCATACGCTTGAACACCTGCCATCGATTGCTGCACGAGTGTCGCCTGTTCGTCGACCTGCTGGGTGGAAATCGACTTCGAGACCAGCAACCCCTCGTAGCGGCTCAACGTCAGCTTCGCGGTTTTCAGCACCGATTGTTCGCGCGCCAACTGACTCTCGGCCTGGGCGAGTTGAATCTCGTACGGACGCGGATCAATTTCGGCCAGCACTTTCCCTTCGTCGACGAACTCGCCTTCGTCGAATGTCACGCCGACCAGTTCCCCTTCGACACGGCTGCGAATCGTCACCGTCTTGAACGCAGTGACCGTCCCCAGCCCGTTCAAGTACAGCGGCATGTCGCGTCGTTGCACGACGGCTGTCGAGACGGGAATGACCCGCACGGGCTTGGGCACCGCTGGCTTGTTGCGTGGCATCAGCGGCTCCAGCCACGACACCTTGGCCGCCTGTCGTTCCAGCCACGGCTTCCAGTCAGTCTGATAGTGCCACGCGGCACCCGCCAGTCCGGCCACGAACAACCAGCCACACAGCGTCCACC
>JAYTIB010000091.1:0-2413 GCA_043732205.1 Schlesneria sp.
GCGAACGGCTTCTGAAATGAGATGACGCGAACTGCCGGCGATGTACAGGACCGTGGGATGGAACTGCATGAACTCCATGTCGCGCAGTTCGGCTCCGGCGCGGAACGCCATCGCCTGCCCGTCGGCGGTGGCGATTTCGGGGTTCGTCGTTTCGCGAAACAATCGGCCGGCACCGCCAGTGGCGAGGATCGTCTGCTTGGCCCAGACGAACGTCTTGCCGTGCTGCGCGTTCCAGACGAGGGCGCCGCGGCATTCGCCATCGTGGGTCAGCAGATCGATGGTGAACGTTTTCTCCCACGTGGCGATCTGCGGTTCGCGGTGGATGCGGTCGATCAGGGCGCGCATGACCTCCTTGCCGGTCGCGTCACCGAGGGCATGGACCACTCGTCGATGGCTGTGTCCCCCTTCCTGCGTCAACGCGATCTCACCGTCCGCCTGATCGAACACCGCACCGAACGAAACCAATTCCCGGATGCGCTCGGGGGCCTCGCGCACGACTGTCTGCACGATGTCGCGGTCGCACAATCCCTTACCCGCGGCGAGCGTGTCGGCGACGTGGTTCGCGAAGTCGTCCAGCGGATCGAACACGCCGGCGATGCCGCCTTGTGCATACGCGCTGTTCGACTGGCTGATGACGTCCTTGGTGGCGAGCACGACCTCCAGCTTCGGGTCAAGCGCCAACGCGGCCCGGATGCCGGTGATGCCGGCACCGATGATCAGCACATCGGTGAAGAGATGCGGCACCCGCTTCGGATTGAA
Organism: Schlesneria sp.; assembly: GCA_043732205.1. Classification (GTDB taxonomy): domain Bacteria; phylum Planctomycetota; class Planctomycetia; order Planctomycetales; family Planctomycetaceae; genus Schlesneria. Next base: position 760 of record JAYTIB010000091.1, read on the forward strand.
CCGGACCAGGTAGCGGCGTTTCGGTGTCACGTGCAGGGGTTGCATTGCCAATCGCTTTCCATCCAATTTGACGTCGTCAGCCACCGGAAGGAGTCACTGTGTCATCGTCGGAGGGTTGATCGATATGTAGCTGCCCGTAGCCGGTTTCCAAGCCGTGAGCCTGGCACTGCTCTTCGTAGTCCAGCAAGAATTTCTCCAGCAGATCCACAACCGAATTTGCTCGGGCGACCATCGTTTCGTCGATCACCGTGTCAAGGCCACCGAATTCTTTCCATGCGTTGTAAAGCATGCGGTGAGTTTCGTCAGCTACAGCGAAGCAAGCGGCGAAGAGCTGAGGTTCGTTGATCAACATCAATGGCCAAAATCGTCCCTGCACTCGGAGCAGGGAGACTGTCCCAGTGCCCGTCAGAACTTCGACGTCGTTGCGTTCCCGCATCGCCACTGGAAACTCGAATCGAATCGGCGCGCTGACATCATCCGCGGCCGTCGATCTCGGCCAAAAATCCAACGTCCGAATGTCGCGAAGCATTCCCGGCATCGCAGGCAGGCCAGTTCCCTCCACACCAACGCTTGAGACGCGAGCAGATCCTTCGAACGTAATGTATCCACCACGTTGGTGATCACCCGGTGCTTTGAAACACAGCCCTTCTTTGACGAGGCAACCGGGGACAATTATGGACTCGGCAGCCGTCGAGTCCGCCGATAAGAATGCACACCAACCGGTCACTCTAAGATAACCGCTGATCCGCACACGGCGATCCCAGACCTCGTACCAGTCCTTCCGCCATAGATCGAGCACCGCGGGAACCGTGAAGTCCTCAAAAGGTTCATTGGAGTCGATGGCAGACGACATGGTGTGTTCCAACACGCAATTTCAGCCCAACTCTGCCAGCACGAGCGCACCCATCTCGGTGGTCCCGACGCTCGGGCCGCCCGCTGCGAGGTCCGCGGTGCGATGGCCCTTTGCCAGAACTCGATCGACCGCCTGTTCGATGCATGTGGCTTCGGCATCGAGCTTCAACGAGTGACGCAGCAGCATTGCGGCGGCGAGGATCGTGGCGAGTGGATTGGCGATCCCCTTGCCCGCAATGTCCGGGGCCGACCCGTGAATCGGTTCGTACAGGCCGGGACCGGACGAACCGATTGAAGCCGACGGCAGCATTCCCAACGAGCCGGGGAGTTGCGATCCCTCGTCGGTCAGGATGTCGCCGAACATGTTCTCGGTGACCACCACGTCGAAGCTCTTGGGCCTGGCGACAAGGTACATCGCCATCGCGTCGACCAGCACGTTGTCGTATTGGACGTCGGGGAATTCCGCATTCATCACCCGTTCAAACACTCGACGCCAGAGGCGTGAGACTTCCAGCACGTTCGCCTTGTCGACCGAGGTCACCCGCTTCTTGCGTCCGCGCGCGGCCTGACCAGCCAGCCGGACGATCCGTTCGATTTCGTGGGTGCTGTAGATCATGGTGTTGTACGCGGTCTCACTGCCGTCCGGGTTGGTCTCCTTCCCCGACTTGCCGAAGTAGAGTCCTCCGGTCAATTCGCGGAAGAAAAGGATGTCGGTGCCGGCGACGATTTCCGGCTTCAGCGGCGACGAACTGACCAGATGCGGCGACACGAAGATCGGTCGCAGGTTGGCGAACAGTCCCAG
>JAYTIB010000092.1:0-6439 GCA_043732205.1 Schlesneria sp.
GGTTCGCTCCGCGAACCAACGTTGGTTCGCGGAGCGAACCACGACAATCAATTCTGCGCCGATCCCAAGTGGCGGGGGTTTCGCGAAGCGCTCCGGCCACATTGCCGCGAACGGTTCAAGCGACGTTACAACCCCCTCTGAAGCCAAGCAAAAAGCCTTGCCCGCAGATGATTGCAGGCAAGGCTTTGAAGCGAGGCGGACGGGGCTCGAACCAGCAACCTTCGGATCGACAGTCCGGCGTCACAGAGTTGCAACCAGCGTCGGAACAGTCTGTTGCGGCGACAGCGGATTCTCGTTGCACCAACGGTTGCACCACCAATCCGGAAAAACGACGGAAACGGGGGGCGGATGCCGCTGCGGTGGGGGCTGTCGAGACGCCCGCCGGGAAGCCCGTGCCGGTCGAGACGGACTTTGCCGCCGCGCTCAAGATGCTCGCCCTGCTGCCGCTCTCGGATGAGGAACGGGCCGAAGCAGTGCGGCGGCTGTTTGGGGGCAATGAGCGTCTCCGGCAGAAGACCGAATGAGGGGTGGAAAGGGTGCGACAACGAACATTGCCGTAACTGGTTTCAGCAATACGTGAACCGCGATTGGGCCTGCCCAAAAACTGAAAAGGAGTGCTTATACTATGTCGGCAACGATTTGGGACCACGAAATAGATCTGCTCAGGATCTCCAAGCGAGCGAAGGGGCGGGACAGGTTCAACGCCCGCTGATCGGCACGGGCACTCCATCGGCAGATCAAGATGGTCAGCCTGATGGTGTTTGCGGGATGGCCGAGGCGGGGCTGGCAAGCCAAAGTGGCGAGACTTCTAGGCGTCAACAGATCGACTGTCTGCAAGGACTGGATGCCATTCAAACAGGAATGGCGGACGGGAATACCGCCCGACGAATTCGTGAACGAGCGGCGACTGTCGTTTCGGCTTGACCGGCGTCGACAGCGGGGACTCCGATGGTGACTGCCATTTCCAATCGGCACGGATTGCAATCCGTGTTGATTGAGCAACTCGAATATCGGTCCACAGCCGTCCCCCTGCGTTGAGTCGGCCGACTGTAGGCGAAAACGGCTGACGGCGCAGACGACCAGCGAGGCTATCTGCCGAACAGATTCAAGCAGCCATTCCAAGTGAGTGATTTGGGGCGGGGGGCATCGCCCCAAGAACTGTCGTACGGAAGTTGACGCTCGCCCTTGTGGATTGGTCTGCTTTGGCGCGGCTCTTCCACGGGACTCATTTCTCGCAGCGTTGAGGGGTGAATCTCAACAATCTTTGTCCCGCCAATGAATTGGAGCATGGCGAGGTGCCAACGCGATGGCGGCCTCATTTGGGGCCGCCATTAGCGTTTTGCTTTCCGCTCCGCTTCCTCTTCAGCCTCGTATAACCCGGCCTTCTTTTCGACCTGATATTGCTCACGGTATTTCTCAACGTCGAACTTTTCGATGACAGGGCTTCGATTGCCTCGGGGTTGCCGAAGTACCCGTTCATCGTCAGCCTTTGTCATCGTGATCTTCCATGTTTCGGCTGTCGAATACTCCTTCCCAACTTTCATTGATGTCGTATCAATGCCTGAGACGACGAATTGGCTGAACGGAGATTGCTTCAATCGGACAAGAGCGACATGGTCGTCAATGACTGCGAGGATTTCTGATTGACCCCAATAACCGATATCTCCCGGCTTCGGCTCTGAAGTGAAGAAGGCAATCGGCTTCGACTGTTTGAATTCGTCGAACGCATCCTTGGCTTGAGCCAACCGGCGACGCAACGCGGCCTCGATTTGTGGGTTCGCCTCTCCGCGGATTGCGATCTCAAGATCGCTAATTCCGACTTCATGGAACTTCGTGAGGCTGGCTTTGGTAGCGTCGGCGCGTCGAAAATAGTCCCTGACGTTTTTGGGAACTTCACCGCCAGCAGCAGGCAGCGGCTTCGCCACGGCAGGCGGATTCGGGGCAACATTTGCAACAGGGGCAGCAGCTCCCTTTGGATCCTTCTTCTCTGTTTCGTACTGAATGCGGTACTTTTCAATCTCCTTTTTTTTGATGGGCTCGACGATGTAATACGAATTGCCATTAAGGTGTCGCTTGATCGTTTCATTTTCGGTTGCGGTGGCTGAGACGCGCCATCCATCTGGAAGAGAAACGTCGCGGCGAGCCTTGAGGGATTTCGTTTCCGTGCCAGTGAGGACAACCATCCAATTTGGGCTCCACACAATTGCAGTGCTGTCGTCGATGACCGCTATGACTCTCGCTGGTCGGAGTACACCGATGTCATCAATCGCGGGCGTGTCTGGCAAGTATGCAAACACCTTCGAACGCTTCAGTTCTTCAAATGTCTTCTCCACCTGAATCAGTTGTCGGCGAAGAGCCGCCTTTCTTGATGGATTCGCTTCACCTCGAATTTCAACGTCGAGCTCGGCGATTTGGGCTTGAAGGCTTGTGGCGAGTTCGGCCCGTGCTGCGTCTGCTCGCTTGAAATACGCACGGACGTTCTTGGGGATTTCGCTTTCAGCGGCGGGCACTTGATCTGCGCAAATACAGCTTAGAACGAGTAAGAATGCCATGCGGACCCTTTCTTCGTGGCGGTTGCCACATCGGATCGGTGATTCCAGTTGAGTGGACGTGGGTGAATGGTATTTTCTTCGCCTCGGGTTCGCCACGGGTTGCAAACCGTGACGATGAAATCGGCTCGGCGGCAGATCGGGTTCCTACTTCCCCGCGATGCCGCCGAGCGGCCCGTCTTTCCGAAGCAGGAGTCTGCACCGTGGGCAAGAAAAAGTCCGCGCCGGTCGATCCGCGTTCTGTCCCCGTTCCCGAAGTCACGCATTGCGTGTTCTGTGGGAAACGACTCAGTCCTCAGACTGTGAGTGAGAACCGAGGGGCTTGTGGCGAATGCTCGTCGCCCGTCGGCAAGATGGCCGAGATTTGGGTGAACCTGCGGCGCAAGGAGCGTCATGCCGGAACCCGCACCACAGTCAGCGACTATTTCGAGTCGCTTCCGACATGGCAGGCGATTCAACACTTCACCTGCGCGAAGTTCTCTCACACCACGTTTACGATAGGCACTTGGAAGCGGCTGCAACTCTGGCTGTCCGCCGAACGCGGCATCGACGAAGGGACGTTCTTGCGGATGCTGCCCGAAGCGGTGGAAAAGGTGTTGAGAGACGATGCCACCACGGCAGTCGAAGGGACAACGGGGGCGTCGGCGGTTGGCAAACCGGCGAAGGGAATACAACGATGTCAGAAGCTCGCTTACTACGCTTCGCGGTATGCGGAGTGGAAGCTCGAAGGAAAACTGTCGGCGCAAGAAGTATATGACTATTGGAAAGAGTACGGATTCGCCCCGGCCGACAAGGACACGGAAAACGCTGCGGAACTGGCTGAATACCAGTTGCCGGATACGTTCGCGACATTCCAAACGCAACTGTCGAACGGGCGACGGGCTTTCAACGACCGCCGCAACGAAAACCGCAAGGGACGGCAAGGGCGAAGTATCGTCGGGAAGGATGAACTCTGACTGAAGGCGTTCAAACTCGGGTGAGTTGGAAGCGGGGCGGTTGGTTGATTCGGGACAGTTCAGCCATTCGTGAGCATTTTGGCGTGATCCCGAGAGCCGCAAGGGCTATTTGCGACGTCCGGCCACGCTCTGCGAAGATCTCTTGAGTTTTGGCGCGACGGGCTTCGCTCGCTTCCGCGATTTCTTCACGTCGGCGGTGTCAGAGACCGCGATTTCAAGCTGCTCTGTCACCCAAGCGTTCAGGCTCTTTCCGGCGACGCGGGCGGCGATGTTGACTTCGCGGTGAAGTTCCGGAGGGATTCTGGTCATGAACTGCCCCGAGAACGGCTTGTCGGGCTCCTCACCACGTTCGGCGCAAAAGGCAAGGTAGTCATCCACCGAACCGTGAAAGGCCGCGACCAATTCATCAACACTCTGTCCCTGAAACGTAATCACGTCCCGAGTATTGATGACTTCGCCGTGAAAGATCGAGGCATCTGCGTCGAACTTCACATCGCCAATGTAACCCTTGTATTCGATCATGGCTTTATTCCCGCTTCCGAAAGGAAACGCCGCACCGAGACAACTGCACCCTTGTCAGTTTCGTTCTTCGGGTGAGGCCGATGAAAGACAGCCCGCACACCATTCAAAGCCACCCGCACTCGTGATCCCTGACCCTCAGTGATTTCCGCCCCGCACGCCGCGAACAACGCTTCGATGTCGCGCCACGGGATGCCCGACCTCGTTGGGGTTTCGTAGATCGAGTCCAGAGTCTTTTGGTTTTTCCGATTCATGACGGCACAGCCAAACAGTATCATCGGGTGGTATCACGGTCAAGTTGACGAATTGAGCAATTGCGAACAATTGATTTCCGGAAAAATCAATTCTCAAGTCCGCTGCGGACATAACCGCAACCCAACGAGCTAGTTCTGACAATTGTCTGGCAGATCAATTTGTGGAGGCAGAAGTCAATTTCTCGGACTGTAGATTCGACGCACACGAGCCGAACCGTTCGGCCAACGGCGAGTCGCCTACTCTCCGAGGAAATGAGAAATGTCCGAAGTCTCTGCCGCCGGTCCATCGACCGGCACGTATGACGTCGATGATGTCGCCACACTGCTGAAGGCGTCGAGTCGTCACGTCCGCCGTCTTGCCGACTCGGGGGCGATGCCGCGCCCGATCCACATTGGCCGACTGGTGCGCTGGCGCAAGGCCGATGTGGATGCCTGGCTCGCCGCTGGCTGTCCGTCGTGCCGCCCCTCGACGAAGTCGAGGGCGATGTGATGTCATTCGATGAAGGCCGCAAACGCGGGGACGGCAATGTCCGATGGGACGCGGCCGACGTGAAGAGCGTGGCGAGCGGTCGCTGGACGATCATCCTTCCGTCACTCGCGGGGATTGATGCGGCCGTTCTCGATGAGAAAAAACATCCCTGCGCGAAGTGCGGCGGGACGGATCGGTTTCGGTGTCGAGACGCGGACACCGGGGCGTTGTTCTGCAATCAGTGTTTCAACACGAAGAACGGCGACGGCTTCGCGGCGATTCAGTGGCTGACGGGGTGGACGTTTCCTGAAGCCCTGCAAGCCGTGGCCGAGTCGCTCAACCTACCCGGTTCGCGGAACGGTCACGTCACCAATGGCAAGCCGCTGCGAAGCCGACGGCGAAGCCCTCATCGAACGGCAAGGCGAAGCCCGCCGACACGGCCAAGGGGAAGCCATTCGCGACGGGAGCGGCTGCGGTGGCGGCGCTCTGTCGCATGATGAAACCGGCGCATGGCCCGCCGGCGGGGCAGTGGACGTATCACGACGCGGACGGGAATCCGGTCGCGATGGTTCTGCGGTTCAACGGGGCGGACGGCTCGAAAGAGTTTCGGCCGGTGTCCCTTCACGATCGCAGTTGGTTCCTCAAGGGCCCGGCCACGCCGCGACCGTTGTACAGGTTGCTCGACGTAGCCGCCGCGGCGACGAACTCCGTTTGCGAGATGTCCCGCTGCGACCGGGACAACATCGGGACCAGAGACGCGCCCACCGTGGCGACGGTCTACGTTTGCGAAGGGGAGAAGACCGCCGACGCGGCGCGGTCGCTCGGTCTGGTTGCAGTCACCTCGATGAATGGGGCGTTGTCGCCGGACAATACCGATTGGAAGCCGCTCGCCGGGAAGTATGTCGTCATCCTGCCAGACCATGACGAACCGGGTCGCAAGTATGCGAAAGCGGTCGCTGCGATCCTGGCGAAGCTCTCGCCCTCGCCCGTGGTCAAGATCGTCGAGTTGCCCGGACTGACCGACGGGGACGATCTGGTCGAGTGGATTGCAGCCCACGGCGACGCGGCCGAACCGGACACGATGCGGCAGGAGTTGGAACGGCTGGTCGATGCGGTTGACGTGGTGCGCATCGTGCCGACGACGAACGGCAAGTCTCGCACGACCGGCAACATCACGACCGAGGCCATCGTCGTGAGACCGTCCGAAGTGGAAGAGCAAGCCGTGGAGTGGCTCTGGCCGAACCGGATTCCACTCGGCAAGCTCACGCTGCTGGCGGGCGATCCGGGCTTGGGCAAGTCGTTCGTGACGGTTGACATGGCGGCGCGAGTCTCAACCGGAAGAGGCTGGCCAGATTGTTATGAGCAAGGCCAGCCGGTCGGGTCGGTGATCCTGTTCAATTGTGAGGATGACCTGCCGGACACGGTGTTGCCTCGATTGAACAAGGCCGGCGGTGATCCGAGTCGAGTGATCGCTCTGCAAGGCGTGGCTTGCATCGACGCCGAGACTGGCCAACGTCGTCAACGTGGCTTCTCTCTCGACAACGACCTGCCCAAGTTGCAGGAAGTGCTGGAAGCGAATCGAGACGTTCGTCTCGTCGTGATTGATCCGGTGTCGGCTTACTGCGGTGCGACGGACTCGCACAAGAATGCCGACATCCGGGCGATGCTGGCCCCGCTCGCCGAACTGGCAGG
>JAYTIB010000093.1:0-6422 GCA_043732205.1 Schlesneria sp.
GGGAGGACCATCCAACCCGAGGCGAACGCTGTGGAATAGTGGCCGTGGAAATGCAGGCCCTGTTCCCAGCGCGAGGCGGGTGGCATCAGGATCAGCGACCGGGACCATTCGGTGGGAGTCATCTCACCGCTGGGACTGCGCGTGGCGGGCAGTGCGATGCCGGATTGCCGGTACAGTTCGTTCATCTGCTCAATCGACGAGTGCGCGTGGATCGGACCGATGGACGGATCAAGGCCGGCCAACAAGCGCTGGGCCTTGCCGAGCGAATAGGCGTACAACACGCTGGCCCGATCGTGCGCCTGGTTGTCGCGCCACCAATCGTGGATCGCCGCGAACGTGACCGACTGTGGTTCCCAGTGGTAATGGGGATGGCCGAACGTGGACTCGGTGATGAACGTGTGACACTTCACCGGTTCAAACGCCGCACACGTGGCATCCGGGGCGACCTTGTAATCGCCGGAGACGACCCAGACTTCACCGTTGTGCTCCACGCGGACTTGGGCGCTCCCCAGAACATGTCCGGCCGGATGCAGTGATACGCGGACTCCCTCCAGATCGATCGCTTCCCCGTACGGCAGCGACTGGATTTGGGCCCGCGGTCCCATGCGATGCTGCAGGATCATCCGGCCCGGTTCGGCGGCCAGATACGTGCGCGAACCCTTCACCGCGTGGTCGCCGTGCGCGTGCGTGATGACGGCACAGGCGACGGGACTCCAGGGGTCGACGTGAAAGCCCCCGCGCGAACAGTAGAGTCCGGCAGAGGTCAGTCGCAGGAGTGGTTCGCGCGGCATGGGGCGAGTGGCTCGTGGATCGTGGGTAGTGAAGAGTGGATCGGGAAGAGCTTGTTAAGCGAACGGCAGATGAAAGTTTACGCGCATACAAGCACGATGCGCAAGCGAGTGTGCTGAAAACTCACTCGCTTGCGCCGCGTGCTTGTAATCCTATTCCTGCCGCTCGCCTCAAGTGGGGTTCTCATCCAGCACGCTCGGCGGCCGGATTCGTTCGGGGAGGCCGCCGAGGTTTCGATGAGCGACCAGTTCCGCCACGATGCTGACGGCGATCTCGGGGACCGTCTGCGAGCCGATGTCGAAACCGAGCGGGGCGTACACGCGGGTCAGGGCTTCGCGCGAGATTCCGTCGCGCAGCAGGTCGTCGAAGATCAGCCTGATCTTGCGGCGGCTGCCGATCATGCCGACGTAGCGGGCCTTGGTTTCGGCCAGATGAAACAACGCCTGCTCGTCGTGGTTGTGGCCGCGCGTGACGATGATGCAATAGGTGCTGGAGTCGATCTGCAGGCCGCTGAGGGCCGTGTCGAACGCATCGACGATCAGCCGCCGGGCGCGGGGAAACCGTTCGGGGTTGCAGTACTCCTGACGGTCGTCGACGACCCAGACATCGAAGCCGACATCGGTCGCCAGTTCCGCGACCCGCTGTCCGACATGCCCGGCCCCGACGATCACCAAGCGGCACCGCTTGAGATACGGGAGATACGAAACTCCTGCCGCGATGTACGGACGCGGTCGGTCATCGAGCGGCTTCAGATTGGATTGGACACTGGTCGGAAGCGGATCGGCATCAGTAGGAACAGTGCTGACGCTCCCCACTGCGACAGCCCCGGTTCCGGCGCATCGAGCCGCCAGCACGCTTCCGTCCTCGTCCAGCAGCCAGCGATCCCCATCAGCGCCGCCGCCCGACTTTTCGGCGTCGATCACCACCGCTTCCGTCGCACCGCGGCCGGCTGAGATCGTGTCGAGCAGGATGCGGTAATACGTCGCATCGTTGCCGGGGCGGACGGGGTCGACCAGCATCTTCATGCGACCGCCGCAGATCAGCCCGTCGTCCCAGCCGTAGTCGCTGTCGAGTTGAAACGTCAGCAGCTCCGTGGTGCCTTCGGTCAACAGTTGCAGCGCGCGGCGCTTGACCTCGGCTTCCACACACCCGCCCCCCAGCGTGCCGACCTGCGATCCGTCGGGGAACACGAGCATCGCCGCGCCCGCCTTTTGCGGCGTCGAGCCGCGGGTTTCGACGAGGGCCGTGTAGCAGACCGGACGGCCCGACCGCGCGGCGGTCTCAAGTTCCTGGATCAGGGACTGCATGACGAGTGAATCTGGTTGGAGGAGCGGGCGGAAGGTGACGTCGGGGTTGCCTTCGTAGCCACGTTCGCCAGAACGTGGGCGGCGATCGAGCGAGCGACTTCCCCACGTTCTGGCGAACGTGGCTACCGCAAGATCAAGTGCTGGCAATGCCCCTCGTTTCGTCACCGGTTCTTCGGATGCAGGATCACCTGCAGGCCCTGCGACTTCGAGGAGCGCATGTATTCGGTGATCCGTTCGGACTTGGTGTCGAGATGTCCTTTTTCCAGCTTGGCGACGATGGTGATCGAACTGTCGATCGTCTGCCGGACACCGGACGCGCGCTGCACCTCGGGGCGGCCGGTGCGGTTGCCGATCTCCAAGATTCGGAACGGCCCGACGATGTCGCTGTTCGCGGAGACGGTCATTGTGCCCCCCTGATCGCCCGTCCCCGGTGCCATCGTGAGTCCGCCGGTTTTGGGCAGAATGAACGACACCTCGTCATCGGGATTGACCCGCGCCGAATTGAACGTGCGCATGTCGATGGGAATCCACAGCGCCACTTCGTCCTTGCCGAGCTTCTCGTTCAGATCCTTCGCGCCGGGAGTCTTGATGTCTTGGTGCAGGACCAGTTCGCCACCGCGGAAGCTGCGAGTGGACGGCCAGCCGCTGACCACCTTGAGATCGCTCCACAGCGTCGCGACCTGTTCCAAGTTCCCCACCGCGCTCTTGGGGATGTCGATCTTGACCAGTTGATCCTCGCGCAGCGTGTCGCCGACGTTGATCTGGACATCGGACCTGATGGCGATGAACGACAACTTCGCCTCACGGCCGGCCAGCCGTTCCAGATACATCCAATTGCAAACGGCACCCGCCAGACCCAGTCCGATCGAGAGCAAGATTCCCTGGACACCCTTCATCGCGGTTCCCTTTCGATTGCCGACCAGATGACACCGGTCAGACGGCCATCCGGCTCCGACCGGATCTGCACGTCCGTCACGATCCGATCCCGCCGATACTTCAAGCTCGCCGTCTGAGTCCCGACGACGCGGGAGAGAAGCGAGTTCGTTCCGTACTGTTCGTCGAAATGTTGTACCCAGCGGGCGATGTCACCGCGACCCTGGATGACCTGCCACCGACAGCCGTCGGAGCCGCGCAGGCTGGTGATGTTCCGCGAACCGTCGGGCGGAGTGATCGCTTGAGCGGGCAGTGACGGCGCGGATTCCGACGGCGCCGCCTTCGCCGAATCGGGATGAAAGACATAGATCGTCCAGTCACCGGTCGGGGAGGGAAACGCGAGTCCCCAGCCGACGATCCGCTGCCCGATCGGTTCCGCAGCCTGGTCGCCGCCGGTTTCGCCCGGTTCCGTGAAGCGCGTGGCAACGAACGACGGCAGCGGTTCGTAACGACGATACACGTTGCCGCGGGTCGAGTCCCAGAAGACGGGGGGCGCCGCGTTCAAGGCGGTGAGCCATCCCCGCTCGGCCTCGTCCACCGGGGAGGCGGACGGGTCGGTCGTGGTGACGATCGACTGGCCGATCCTGGTCAGCTCCTCCTCCAACTGTTTGCGGTCGCCGCGAAACGGGATGCGTTCGAGCGATGTCGACGCGTTGCCAAACTGCAGCGTGACCGGCGTGCGGCTCCAGTCCAAGTCGACCGCGTTCAGGTTCGAGAGGTCAGGCGTCATCGCACTGGGATCGGTGCGCCACCAGTCGACCAGTTGCCGACCGACCGACAATCCCACCGTGACCAGGAACGCCACGACCAGCAGGTCGACCGCGCGGCGCGTCAAACGTCGCGCCAGCGTCGGTGCGGGGGACGGCGCGGAACTCAATGACCGACTCCCACCGGGGAGGGGGGACACTGACAAGTTCCGGGCATCGGGCACTTGCACGGCTGGAGCGCTTGAGGAATGTTCGAACAGCGCTGCGCCTGCATGAACTGTCTGAGGTCGTTGTAACGGGCGATCTGCCCCGAGAAGTCCTCTTTGGATTCGCACTGTTCCAGCTCGCAAATCCACTGGCGGTACATCGAGGCGAATCTCCGCGACATCGAGCAGGGAAGGTTGTCGATGCGGCTGAGCAACGAATTCGTGTTCGGCTGGCCGTCCTGGTCGAGGCGCGAGACGACACTGATGTAGACCGCGTCCGGCTCGGTCATACAGACGCGGCCCAGACGCGGATAGAAGTCCGGCGGCGGCCAGCCCGAGTACCGCGTGAACTCGTCGTCGTTGTCCAGCGGATAGAGCTCGTTGCGCTCGGGACTGGACTGCAGTCGTTGCAGGTTCTGATTCAGATCGCTCAGGTTCTTGCCGATGTCGCCATCGAGACTGGCGAGGTCCGAGTGGGCGATGTCCCACCAGATGTCGGCGCGGAGATGGTTGTTCCACGGGATGCCCAGCGAATAGAACTGCCACTGGTTGTCGAACACGTCCTGCTTCAGGTTGAAGCGGAAGCGTCCGGTTCCGGGGATGGCGCTCCGCAGCAACGGCAGCGGCTTGTCCAACACGGCGTTCCCCTGCAGGACGAAGCCATCCAATTCGAGACGCCCCGGAACATTGACCGAGTTCGGGGCAGTGGGGGCGGTCAGCCGCGGCCCGCGAACGCAGGGGCAGAGCAGGTCGGTCTGCGAGTCCCAGAGTTGGCTCGACGTGGGCAGATCCAGTCCCGCCTGGGTGGTCAGCGTGGCTGAGGCCGGCCAGTACGGTGGCGTTGGATTGTATTCCCCGGTGCGGGCGTTGACGGTCCGCCAAGCCGCGTACCGGGTGTTCGCCTGCGTCCGCACCTTCCATGCGCCAACCACACCAAAGTCGATCATCAACGCCATCATGATCACGAGCATCGGCAGCGTCAGAGTCAATTCGAGCGGAGCCAGTCCCTGACGCGGATGAAACGCGGAACGGCATGACCGCACGACGGTCGTTCCACTTCCAACGCACGCCCCTCTTCGTTTAACCCGGAGCCAACGGCGACGCGGCTGGGTGCCATCGCTCGATGTCGTCACCTCCCGTCGCCGTTGGCTCCGGGTTAAACGAGGATCGGAAGATTGCGACGGTGATGAGCGGATTCGTTTCATGACGGGCGTTGTGCTTCCGGTGTCAGTGCGTGTTCACCAGATGGAATTGTTGCAGCGGAATGTTTTGCAGGTTCGGGGGCTGGTAGCCCGACAGGGCACCACCCAGGTACGACCCCGGATGTTGTGAGACGATTGTCGGAACATTGGCCGCCGTGGCGGGAACCAATTTGGCCGTCCAGTTTTGATTGAACGAATCCCACTCGCCGAACTGTTCCCAGCGCGTCACCTGCGCGAACGGCGGCAGTTGGCTCGCCACCTGCGGATGCGACGGGTTGGTGTTCGACAGGCTGTATCGATCCCAGGAACCGGGTGCCTGGTCGTAGAGGTCGGAGCAACACGTTCCATTCGGCGGGCAGGGATACAGATGCACCCACGGCGCATTCTCCGGCCAGGTCTGTCCCCAGTTCACCCGCGAGAACCGGCCCCGCGGCAGGAAGATGGCCGCCTGTGCGAAGGTTGTCGCGTACGTCTTGCCATCACGATCCTGCGGATTCTTGAACAGGCCGGGAAACATCGGCTTCTGGTGCGGCCAGTAGGCCGCCGAGACAAAGTTGTACGATCCCTCCAAGGTCTGCTGGGTGATCGGCTTGGCGGGCTGGCACGGTCGCTCGGGATGCTGGGGCGTGGCCACGCAACCGTCGAAGTCCCACGCGGGATCCCATTGATTCGGCGGCGGTCCACCGTTGTAGGGACGGGTCGGCGCATCACGCAGGACGAACGGCAGGTTCGTGTGCGGGTATTCTTCGAGCAGCGCGTTCAGGTTGGCGCACGTGTAGACTCGCCAGAAGTTGATGTAGTTGGACATCTTCGCCGATGACGCGCCGTAGTGCGGGGTGCCGTCGTCGGGGTACTCGAAGTAGGGGCTCATCCAGAGCCTGATCCAGTCGTTCAGGTACTGCTGTGCGCGGCGTGCGCGGATCTTGCGGCTGATGCATTCGGAGCAGGAATAGCACGCCGGACAGTCCGCGGGGACAGTCTCGCCCACCTGTGCCAGATCCTTCCCGAAGCGGGACGGGTCGATGATCGGCAACGTCCGCGTGGTGGCGGCCGATTCATCCCGCGTGCCGACGACGGTCGCATCAGTGGCCCACAACAGTCCGCGCAGATCCTGGTTTCGATGCTGTGATTTCGTGTTGGCTCCGTAGCGCTGGACCAGTTCATCCGTCGCGACGGCGGCAATGCGCGGCACGGTCTGCAGGACGGCGCGTTGAAACCGCGGGATGAAGCCCCCCTCGAAAGACCGGTCGGGAATCCCGAGGCTCGAGTCGAAGTCGG
>JAYTIB010000094.1:0-2406 GCA_043732205.1 Schlesneria sp.
GGCGACAACCTGCTGATTGACGACGATCTGGCGTTGTGGCTGGAGGCTCTTCCGGCACGGCAGGTCTCGGTGATCCTCGACTGCTGTCATGCGGGAACGGGCACAAAAAATCCGGACGACGATCTCGTGCCTCGCTTTCTGCCGCTGGCCGTGACCACGGATCGCATTCAGCCACCCAAACAGTCCTGGCGCGAATTGCGAGACACGACGAAGGGGAGTCCGCGGCGTTTGACGGCGTTCTTCGCTTGCCATTCCGATCAGCAAGCCTACGAGCGCCGTTTCCCAAACGTCAAAGCTCCGGCCAAGGGAGGACAGTTCACTCAGGCACTGCTCGCCGGCCTGCGCGACTCGGCGGCGGACGTGAACAACGATGGGACCATCACGAACCGGGAACTGCTCCGATTCGCGGCCGTACGACTGGACAAGACCTTCAATCAAACCCGTACTCGGAGTACCGAGCGTCAGGAGCCGCTGCTCGAATCTGAGGATGCCGACGTTCCCGTCTTCGGTCGTGTCGGCGGGCGGTGACTGGGATTGGTGTTCCGAACGAGGAGACGTTGCTATGTCGTCGAGCCGCATGCGGCGAAAGCGCCGTTCGCAAACTAGCCACAAAATGCCGTACCGGCGCGCAACACGACGAATCTGGTGCGTCTCTTTCGTGACAGCGGCGGCGGGGTACGATGCTTCAGTGACTCAACATTACCAGTGAGGTCGATCATGTCTCTGCATCCAGTTCTGCCGCGTTGTATGTCGTGTCGTTCGTCGAGAGTCGGGAAGCCGACACGATTCCGAGCCGCCCCGGCCCCCCTCATCGCGCTCGCTGGACTGGCGAGTTGGCTCCTCGCTGGCTCCATCGCGTTGGCTCAGAAGTCGGAAGACTCGAAACCAACGCAGCCGCGTCAATGGGCCTTGCTGATCGGCGTCGAGAAGTATCACCGAGCCAGCCCGTTGCGATACACGGTCAACGACGTGAGGCAACTCGCCGAGACATTGCGGTCGCGCGGCGGCGTTGCGAAGGAACAGATTCTCGAATTCACCGACAACGCCACCAATCCGCGCTACCAACCACTGAGGGCCAGCCTGCAGGCCGAATTGCCGGTGTGGCTGAAACAGATCGGTGCGAATGATCAGATACTCGTCTACTTCAGCGGCCACGGCTGCCGAGACAAGGACGGCAAGCTGTATCTCGCCCCGATCGACTGCGATCCCGAGAACCCCACGGCCACGGGGATTCCGGTGGAATGGTTCCGCGAACAAATCGCGGCCTGTCCGGCGGCGTTCAAGCTGCTCATCATCGACGCCTGCCATGCGGGTTCCGAAAAGGGAGCGCAAGAGGACGGGACCGTCACGGCGAAAGACTTGGGAGACAAGTTCGAAGACTTGGAAAAGGTCGTGACGCTGGCCAGTTCCTCTGCCAACGAGAAGAGCCAGATTTGGGAGGACAAGCAACAGTCGCTGTTCAGCTACTGGTTGAATCAGGGGCTGGTACTGACCCTGAAGATTGGGGATGGCCAGGAAACTGGCACATCCGTGTTTAAGGACCATTAAATGACACTGGCAACCGCCAACAGTGAATCTGCCGTGGCGTCCGTTCGCGAGTTGCTGGACGGGATGCGATTGCGTCCCGTAGTCTTGATGGCATGGGAAAGACACTCGCCAGCCTCCGCGATTCATTCGCCACTCAGCCGCATGGGTGCGGGTTCGCTCTCGTCTGCGCTGCGGGGGCCATCTCTGTGATAGCCCTCATTCTCGGAAGCGTCGGAAACTATGAGGCCATTGTCGGAATGCCGTTCTGGGCGATCGGCGCGATTTGCATTGCCGGAATGACAATCGGCCCACTGTTGGCTCTTCGCTGGCAGTATGACGCATTTGACAAAAAGGCGATTGATTTGGGTGGCCAACTTTCCGGGCTTCAATCTCAAGTCGAACACCTGAAGTCGGAGCATCCGCAACTACTGCTTGAGTTCAAAGACAACGACAATCAATTTGTTGACTCGGGGTACTTTTGGGTGCGGGCAAGAAGCGAATCGCCCACAAGAACCGCCCACAATGTGATCGTCCAGATTGTTGCGATTGAACCGCTCAAGGATGTTGCCGAGGAAGTCCGCGATCTTTGCCGGGCGTTCGCGTCCTACAGACTCTACAGCAGGCTGTCGTCGCAAGGCCAAGGCGTTTTCGCGGCAGAGACAATGAAGGACATCCACAGCGGCTTGTTCGCGACGTTCTCCGTGGCCGGATCGCAGATGTGGGAGGTGGACAAGATTGTGATCGGAAACCACAATCTCGGTCACAGGGGGCACGTTCCCAACGGGCCATATCGGTTGCGGTTGGCGGTATCGGCAGACGACTGCCGCCCAGCAGAATTGACACTGGTGATCGGCGTCAACGGCAGTGGAAGCGTCATCG
>JAYTIB010000095.1:0-2399 GCA_043732205.1 Schlesneria sp.
CGCACGCTCGCCGCGAAGTAAAGAGGTGACTACCGTAGTCCCGTCGCTCCGCCGACGGGACGGGTCGGGACAACCGGTCACTTCCCGGCCTTGGCCTTCTGTTCCTCGCGCTGCTTCTTTCCCTTGTCGAGAAACTCGCGTTCGTACTTCAGCTTCTCTTCCGGAACAGCCGCCGGAGTGACGGGGGTGCGGTCCAGCTTCACGTCCGGCGTCAGCGTGCGCAGCCGGATGCTGCGGTACCAGACCGGGTCGCCGTGATCCTGCAGATTCATGTGAGCCCCGCGCTTGGCCAGGTCGGCACCGCGGATGTCGAGCAGTTCGACCTCCCACTTGTACTTCGGATCGGTGTAGTCGAAGTCGATGACTTTCTCACCGTTCAGCCAGTGCTGAATCACCGACCCCTGGCAGACGATGCGTCCCGAATTCCATTCGCCGACCGGCTTGGTGGCGTCCTTCGACGGAGGCATGCAGAAGTAGAGCGAGGCCGCGCTGGTCCGCGGGTTCTTGCCGTCGGCATGCTTGGCGTTGTCGAGGATCTGGTATTCGTACTGGCCGGGGCGGTAATAAATCCCGCTGTTGCTGCCCGGCCCGACCTTCCAGTCGAATCGCAATTCGAAGTTGTCGGGGATCGGCTTGGTCTTGTAGGTGATCCCGCCCCCCTTGTCGGCCCGCCCGAAAACTGCGTCTTCGACCTTCCAGTTCCCCGCCTGCTCCCAGCCCTGCAGATCCTGACCGTTGAACAACAACTCGAACCCGGCCTTCTTTTCCTCGTCGGTCAACGTGTTAGGCGTGTCGGCCCGAGTGACGGACAACAACGACCCCAGCAACAGGGCCAGACAGAGTGACGGCGTGCGGATGGACATCAGCATGAAGTATCTCCTCGTGGTGTTGGGACAGCGCGACGCGCCGCCAAGTTGAACTCGGTACGACTCTGAACTACGTGGCGTCGGTCATGGGATACGCGCCCGGTGCGAGCAAATCAGCCGGGATCGAGCGCACGATTTCATCAAGGCAAGCCCGCGTGCCATGCTCGGCGGTCCAGCGGTGGACATAGCTCCAATCGAGCTGTCCGCGTTGAACGGCGATCACGTCCCGCAGATCTTCGCGGTCCTTCAGTCGCCCTGCTTCGACAGCCCATCGCAATTTGAAAACGACAACGTCCTCGACGGTCGGCACGAATGCTTCGTGGTCGAGCTGGTGAACAAACACCCGTTTGCGGCGTCGAAATCGTTCTTGATCATGCGCGTCCTGGCTGAGCCGAAACAGTTCAATCTTGAAGTCAGAGTCAGTCAGCGTGATGACATTGCGTTTCGTCCCGGTGGCCGTTTCGAACGACATCTGCATGTCGATCTTGAACTCCGATCCCAGTCGCAGTTGCAGGTCGGTCAACGTCGCCTCATTCAATTGAATCACAATGTCGGCATCGCGTGTTGACCGCGTGATGCCATAGAAATTGGTCGAAAAGGAACCGACCAACATGTATTCAATGCGCAGTCCCTCCAGGGCTGTGACGACATTGGCGGTCGCGTGCTCACCGTTCATGCTTCATCGTCCGGGCAGGGCTGATAGAGGTCGCCGTCTTGAAGTCTTTGGACAATGTCGAGTCGCTGCCGCAAGGTTTCTTCGACCTGCTGTGGATTGGCGTTGGGGAACTGGTGCCGAATTCCATCCCGCATCAGATCGCACGCCCTTTCGAACAATCGGATTCCATCGACCATCTTCTGGTCGGGCGGCGTGTTCCGCGCGCGCAAAACCCGCTCGCGATAAATCGCGTCCGCGTCGGCCCGAATCGTCTCTCCGCTGATCATTCCGTTCCCCGTTGACAGGCCGTTCAGAAGTCGTGTTTCAACTCCGGTCCCTTGCGATTCCAGTCTCGGATATTCCCTGCTCATCGTCCACCGTCCCCACCATTCCTTGAAACGCTTCAATAGACGTTCGTGGAGAACGAGCCGACGAGAATGTAGGGAATCTGCGCCTGCTCCAATGCCTCCGCCATCCGTTGAACGATTGCAGTCGCGTTCACTGGGTCTCCTCCACGACGCAGTAAATGTTTCCGTCATTGAGTCGCCTGACGATCCGCATCCGCTCCGCGAAGATCTGTCGCACGGTGGCGTCGTCGGCACCGGGATGTTGGTGCCGAATTCCGGCCAGACTCACCTCGCTCATCTCATCGAAGAGATCGCCCCCCGCGCGAAACTTGTCGGCAAACGACAGCCGCCTCGCGCGCAGCACTTTTTCGCGAAAGATCTCGTCCGCCAATTGGCGAATCGATTCGGCGTTCATCGAACAATCTCCATCAAGCCAGTCGTTTCGTTATCGGGCTTCCGGTTAAGGATCGGCGCAGAAATAACTGTCGCAGATTGTCGTGGTTCGCTCCGCGAACCAACGTTGGTTCGCGG
>JAYTIB010000096.1:0-6401 GCA_043732205.1 Schlesneria sp.
GATTTCGTGCGCGACCACAACGGAGAGTTCGTCGCCGCCGTAACGCACCGCCTCGTCCATCCGGCGATCAATCGAGAACAGCGCGACCTCGTCACGCAATGTCTCTTCTTGGTCGCAGGCCGCTTCCAACGCACGGATGCAATCGAGGCTGTGCGTCGTCGCGAAGACCTGGACATCGAGTTCGCTGGCCGCCTTGATGACCATGCGCCACATGTCCGACAGCTTCGAGTAATGCAGGCCGGTGTCGATTTCGTCAATGAAGAGTGTCCCGAGAGAGGCGGAGTGCAAAGCCGTCGCCATCACAAGAAGCCGCTGTGAACCATCTCCGAGGCTGGTCAGAGAAACGGGTTTCCTTTCACCTTCCAATTCAATCATGATCCCGCCGAATCGCTGGGACAGACCGATCATGCTTGGCAAGAAATTGATGTCTCGAATGCTTGGGTGCAACACGCGAAGACGATCAACCACAACCGATTTGTCTCCGCTTTCCAACACCCCGTCCCAGCGCCTCGCAAGCTCCCTGCCGTCCCACCCTGCCAGCGAAACAAACTCGCTACCCAAGTGAATTTGTCGAGGCGGATTCGATCCCCAAGAAGCACCGTTCCCTCCAGCCCACAAGTTCATGAATAATCCACCGTCACTTGCCATCCAAATTCGGCGACTACGTCCTACTGTGCCGTAACGCCAAGCAACATCGAGTCGCCACGGAGCATTCGCCGGAATGTTCGGATGGTCTGCACCGACGTTGAGGTCGAGAGCTCGCCAATCTTCGATCACAACTTCGAATGCCGCGTCTTGTCGTACTCCCGCATCGTCCATGCCACCCTTGATCGTGAACTTCGATGCTGGTGCGATTGACCGACCGAAGAAAAGGCCATCGACAGCCGGTGCGGTCACCAGTTGTTGGTTGGGGGGCTGTTGATCGAGTCGACACGATTCTCCTCGCAGACTTGTAATCGTGAGAATCGCATCCAGAGGCTCTGACGAAGTGAGTAAGAAACCTGCTTCCAGCACCGATGTCTTGCCGCAGTTGTTGTCGCCGACGAGCAGGTTGACCCGGGCGAGGCCGTCGAGTTTGTAGTTCTCGAAGCTGCGGTAGTTTTCGATGGTCAGTTCGCGAAGCAACACGGCGATGGTTCCAAAGTGGGGGCGAGATCGGGAAGGTAGTATCAGCAGGCAGGGGATTGTTGTCCATCTTGCCTCGCGCCTCGTTCCCAAGCGGGAGCTTGGGAACGAGGCGCTCAACTGAACGAGCACCAATCAACGATTGCTCCCCGCCGAATGCCGAATGCGCGTCTGAAGAGAATCCTTGCGACGACCGAGCGGGTGCCTTAGAGTCACCGCTCCTTCATGGGTGTTTGCCCGTCCCTACTCTTCCGGAGCACAAACCATGTCCTGTCTCTCGTCAACTTCCAGTCGGCGTCGCGGTTTCACCCTGATCGAGTTGTTGGTCGTGATCGCCATCATCGCCGTGTTGATCGCGCTGCTGTTGCCGGCCGTGCAACAGGCCCGCGAAGCCGCACGGCGCACGCAGTGCAAGAACAACCTCAAGCAACTCGGTCTGGCCCTGCACAACTACCATGACGTGTTTCAGACCTTCCCACCCGGCACGATCAACGCCGGCGCCCGCTTTACCGATCCCGAATGGCCGTACTTCCTGCATCACCTGTATCCGTACATCGACCAGGCGACGCTCTACACGGCCATGAACGGCCTGCAGTTGCCGAAGCCTTGGATCACCCCCGGAGCATGGCCCGCCACTGTTGCCGCCAAGGGGATCTCCGCCCTGCAGTGTCCCAGCGACGGACAGGGGGGACTGACGAAGGGTGCCACCATCATCGGAGTCGCCCTGCCGGTCAGTAACTATCTGGGAATCTTCACCGGGTTGAATGACGGTGAGACCCAGGCCGATGTCACCGCGCGGCGCGCCAGCTTCGGCCAGAACCGGGGCTCGCGCATGCGCGACTTCGCCGACGGCAGCAGCAACACGATGATGGTGGCCGAGTATCTGACCGGAACCCCCAACGATGTGCGTGGAGCGTTCTACACGAATCGCGCCGGTGCGCAGTATCTGCACGCCACCAACACACCCAACTCTTCGGCACCCGACAACCTGTTGGACTTTACCGGTTTCTGTAATCCCCAGGCCTCGTTCAACCTGCCCACGCAGAACCTGCCGTGTGTCCCCGACGGAAACACGGACAACAACTTCGCCACGTCGCGCAGCCGGCATGTCGGGGGCGTGCAGTTGTTGCTCGGTGACGGATCGGTGCGGTTCGTCAGCCAAAACATCGACCTCACCACCTGGCGCAACCTGGCTTGGATCGCCGACGGCAACGTGATCGGCTCGTTCTGACGGCGTGCTGAAAGGCGTGAGGTAAGAATCGGCTCTGAAATCACTGTCGCGATTGTCGTCTTTCGCTCCGCGAAAGAACGTCCTTTCGCGGAGCGAAAGACGACTCTTGCTGATGCGCCGATCCCAAGCGTCCCGCATGCCCGTGATTGAAGTTGGAAGATGGGGAAGCCAGAGCCTTGCCCCACGTCTTCAACTGACTGCCACCGAACTCGAGATCCACCCCTTGCCAGAAAGAACTCTCATGCAACTCGTCGGAAAACGAATCGGTGTGAACATCATTGGCGGGGGATGCCTGCTGGTTCTGCTGGCTGGCGGGGTGACCGGCTGCGGCGGAGCCGGCGGGCCCGACCGGGGGGCCGTCACCGGTACGGTTTCCTTCGAGGGAAAACCCATCGATCAGGGGTCGATCCTCTTCGTGCCAGTGGCCGGTAAGGCGGGATCGAGTTCCGGCGCGGCGATCACGGACGGCAAGTTTCAGATCCCGAAGGAGAAGGGGCCGGTCGTGGGAATGAACCGGGTCGAAGTCCACTGGCCGCGCAAGACCGGCCGGAAAAAAGAGGTCGGTTCACCCGCGCCGCCCGGAACGATGATCGACGAAGTCGAGGAGGCCATCCCCGCCACGTTCAACACGAAGTCGACTCTGGAACAACGCATCGAACGCGGGAACAACCCGGTCGATCTCAAGCTGACAGCATCGGGTGCCGCCGCCAAGTGATCGCGCTGGTGTCGGGTCTACGGTTTTTCGAAAATGCCTCGCTCCCAAGCTCCCGCTTGGGAACGCCTGTCTTCGAAGCTCCGCTTCGCGATGCCGGATTCCGCGTCCCACTCGCCTCGCCAAGCAGGAGCTTGGCCTCGTGCGTTCCCAAGCAGGAGCTTGGGAACGAGGCTGAAAGGTGGGCCACCCAACCGACGTGATCAAGAACTCATCACGGCACGCGGCACACGGCGATGCTCGATTCGATTCGGGCGGCCAGACGCAACCAGCGTTCGTCGGACCACGGGAGTTCGATGCGGCGAACCGTCGGTCGGAGGGCGATCAACGACAGCTCGCGCGGGGGTTCGCCGAACCATTGGGTCACGGCGTGGGCGTAGATTCCCAACTGCAATTCGTACGGGGCGAGAAGCTGCTCGTCCGAGGCGTTGGCCGGGAAGTCGTTGGTCTTGTAGTCCAGGATATGCCAGCCGCCGCGCGGATCTTCATATAAGAGGTCGATCACGCCGCGAATCAGCGTGGGGTGGCCGCCCGGACTGGCGGCCGGCCAGCGCAGGGCGAATTCGACTTCGCGGTGCAGGCTGGTGGCCTCGGTCAGGTCGGCCACGACGCTCGACGTCATCAGCCGCGACAACATCTCGCGCGCCAGGGCTCTCGTGTCATCGGTCAATTCGTCGCGAGCACAGGCCGCGGCGCTGTCGAGCAATTGCGGCCAGTTCATCGGCTGCGCGAAGTCGACCCGTTCGAGCACCTCGTGCACCAGCGAACCGAGCGCCGTCGCCTGATCGGGATCGAGCGGCGGATCGACCATGTCGCGCGGGCGGTCGTGGCGGACGTGTCCGATGCCACTCAACTCCGCATCAATCGATTCCAACCGCGAGACGCTCAGCGGCGGCAACTCGTCGGTGTCGCGGCTGATCCGCAGAGCCAGATCGGGGATGTCCGTTGATTCGGCGGCGCGGAGGAATTCGGCCAGTTGATTCAGCGGCACCAGTCGCTCGGACGTGTGGGTGACGCGCGCCGCGCGGGGCGGTTGGTGGTGGCCGCGGATCTCGGGGATCGATTCGCGGCCGGCGGTGCCGGCGGCGGAGGAACCGAGCAGCGGGTCGGTCCGCGGCAAGCCGGTTGCGACGTCAAATCGGGACTCGACCAGTTGGTACCACGGCGCATGCTTCTTCGCCGCGGGGTCGATGCCGGCCGACAGGATCAGGTAATCGGCCGCGCGCGTGCAGGCGACGTAGAACAGCCGAATGGTTTCCTCCGCATCCGCCTCACGCTCCAGCAGGTTGAACATGCGCAGGCCGAGGTTTTCATGCGACTGGCCGAACGAGTCCGGCAGTTTGACGAGGGCGCCGAAGTCGGGATGCAACACGGCGGACTTGCCGCGCGGCGGCCCTTTTCGGTCGATGTCGGCCACGATCACGATCGGGAATTCCAGCCCCTTCGATTGATGGATCGACATCAGCCGGACGACTTCGCCCGTTTCGGGAAGTGTCGTGGCGAACTCTTCGTCGGTCTCTTCCAGCACCGACGTTTGCAGGCGTTCGACGAAGTCCCGCAGCGTGAACAACTCCGCCCGGTCAAACTCCTGCGCCATGTCGATCAGCTTCCGCAGGTTGGCGACCTTGCGCGAGCCGAGATGCTCCGTCAGCAGCGCGGCGTCGTAGCCCGTCCGCGCGACGGCCCAAGCGAGCAGCTTTGACAATGGCAGCCGATCCTTCGTTGCCCGCAAGTCCGACAGCACGTCGCGCGCGAACGAGATCCGCCAGCGCTGCTCTTCGGACAGAAACGCCGGCGGGTCCGATTGCAGGCGGTCGTGCAGTGTCTGTCGCTCTGTCGACGTGGTGCGATCTTTGTCCGGCACCGATGACATCGCCAGCGCCTGGATCGCATCGTCACTCAGGTTGAAGAACGGAGACCGCAGGACTCCGACGAGGCCGATGAGATCATCGGGGTCATCCAAGTACCGGCACAGGTTGAGCAGGTCGAAGACTTCCTGCTGCGCGAAGAAGGTCTTGCCACCGACCAGGTAATAGTCGAGGCCGAACTGTCGCAGTGCGGTTTCATACTCATGCACGTTGGAGAGCGCGCGAAACAGGATCACGATGTCGCCCGGTTTCACGCGGCGCAGGATCGGCTGACCGGCGTCATCCTTGGCGCGAATCCGCGGTGTCGCATCGGCCAGCAGTTCCGCACAGCGCCGTGCAATCCAGTCCGCCTCACGCCGGCGCAGTTCGGCGGCTTTGACACGTTCCGCTCCGGACAGTCCGGCGTCAGCTCCCTCGGTGACCAATTCCTGCGGCGGCCCGCCGGTCTCCTCCGCATCGAACGTGGCGAACAGGAATTCGATCGCCGGAGTGGGCGAGCGCTGCACCGACTCGAACGGCGACAGCGCTTCGTAGTGATCGCCCATCCCCGCTGAAAACAGGTGGTTGACAAAGTTGAGCACCGCCGGCTGGCTGCGAAAGTTGACGCTCAGCGGCAACCGGCCCGGAGCCGGGATCTCGCCGCGCAATCGGTCGAACACGCCGGGGTCCGCGCGACGGAAGCGGTAGATCGACTGCTTGGCATCGCCGACCAGAAACAGCCCGCCCTGAGTCAGCGCGTCACCGCACAGCATCCGGACGATATCGGCCTGGACGGGATCGGTGTCCTGGAACTCGTCGACCATCAGCAATCGAACTCCGGCGGCCACGCTGCTCCGCACGTCGGCGCGGTCACGCAGCAGGTCGCGGGCGCGCAGCAGCAGATCGTCGAAGTCGAGCAGCCCCTGCGACTGTTTCGCCGCCGCATAAGCTTCGGCCGTGTGTCGCGCCAGCCGCAGCGCCCGGGCCGAGAAATCGGCGGCCAGATGCAGATCGTCCTCGTCGACGGTCAGCGTATCGGCCAGATCTTTGGCATCATCGCGAACGGCCGTGAGCGCGTTCTTCACCGCTTCGAAGACTTCGGCACTGGGCCATGTCTTTGCCGTGCCGCCTCCTTGGACCCGCGCGTTCTCGACGATGATCTGCAAGATGGGAAGCAGTTCGGTCCACTCGCGCTTCGGTTCCAGCCATTCCAACAATACGGCCCGCCGCTGGAGCATCGTCGCGTGAGTCGGCTCGTTGTCGCGCAGCAATTCGAACAGCTTCACCGTGGACGGCGCGTTGCGGAACTCGGCGATCAGCTTGGGGACGAACTCATTCGACCAACGTGCCAGCCACAAGCCGGCGATCGACTCGGCCGTCTGTTCGCCAAACGTCGCGAACGTGATCTGAAACCGCTGCCTGACCAGCGTCCGAGCCAGATCGCGGGACCGCTCCAAGCCGAATTGCAGCACGAATTCGGCGGCGT
>JAYTIB010000097.1:0-2396 GCA_043732205.1 Schlesneria sp.
GACCGTCAAGAAGACTTCGACAGGAAGATTTGGGACAAGAATATCCGAGCAGAAAAACCCGATGTTGGTCCATATCTTCCTGTCCCAAATTTTCCTGTCGACGTTTGGTTGCGGCATGACCGCGCCGGGAAATCTGCGGACTGACTGCCGCCTCTTCGTCGGGGGCTTCGGCTGGTTCCGGAATGTGCGCAGCACGACAAGAAGTTGTCGAATCGTAGTGTGATTGTCATTGGGCGCTTGCCCGCGGCGCGGTGCCGGAGAGTCTGCGTTCGCAACGCGAAAACAGCGTTCCCATCGCGGCGCGAATGCCAACGACCGAGTCTCACGACGAGTCTCACAAATCGTTGCCCGCGAGTCGCATCCCGTCCCACTCGCGCGTGGTTCCTGCTACGAAAACCGGCGGCGGATGGTGGCCAGGCTGATCCCCGGCAACAGCACGTCTTCCGCGGAATCCGTCGCCTCCACGGCGGGTCGATCGTGACTCGGAAGAAGCTGTGAACGGAGCGATCCGTCGCGGTGAAACGCCTGCTCGGGAATGCTTCCCAGGATCGATTGAATGATTCCTTCGAACGCGGGGGACGGCAGCGCCACTTCGGGCAACCGGCCCATGAACGAAAGCCGGACTCCGGCCGCGATGAGCAGTTCAATCGGATGAGAACTTGGATCCTGTTCGCGGGCTTCCTCGGCGAAGTCGCGGGCTCGGTCGGGGTCGAGGGCGAATTGAAAGAAATCATCCCGGCCGCAGATATTTCCGATCAGCAGGTCGGTCCAACGATCGCATCGGCGGCGCAAGCGGTCCAGATCGGCGGCCCACGGCCCGGCGGGGGCGGAGGGATTCAGCAGTTGGGCCAGCATGCGGTGCCGAATCTGCAGCAGGCCGCTGACGGCGTTGGTGGCAATCCGCGTCAAGTCGCGGCGTCCGGTCCGCTGATCAATGCCGCCGAGGATTGTGGCCCACACTCGGGCCAGCAGTTCGGTCGTCAACAACTGCGCGGCCATGTCTTCAAACCGTGTCGTGTCGCCTGAAGTGCCGAACGGCTCGTCGTCCAGAAACTCGTCCCAGCCCCGCTGAAGTTTGCGGGTGTGCTGCCAGAAACTCTGCAGCGCGGCCGGCGAGGGTTCGGTTTGCGATTCGATCATCTGACGCCCGACTCGCGAGACCAACCAGGCGACTTCGGCGAGAGACTTGATGGTCAGTCCCGGTTCAACAGTTGGCATTCTTACCTCAATGGTTCCAGGGCAGCTCGAACAAGCGCGGCCTGTTCACCGAAGGACGTTGATCCTCCAGTTTCGTAAACCGACTGACTCCAAATGCGGAGTCGAAGCACCATCAAGGCAAACCGAATGCCGCGCGCCCATCAAGCCGGGGACGTGTCAGGAGGCGGACGCTTTGTCAGGCGATGCTGGCCATGTGTCAAGAATTGCGAACATGGGCATGTGGCATTGCGGCAACGTGCCACCGTGGTCGCATGCCAATCGGCATCACGTCGCCTTCGCGTCCACCGGTCAGAACGTGTGAGTCGTCGTGGCGTGGGTTTCAACCCACGCAAGGTGTCGTACTGCGTCGGCTAAAGCCAACGCGACATCTTATGGCGGACCGCCATTGAACTTGAAAGATTCACACGCTCTCACCCCGGGGCTGGACTACTTGGACTTTGGCAGCGGAGGCGGAGTGATCGCCGCGCGGGATTCTTCCTTGGTCAGGTCGCGAATCTGGATCTCCTTCAGACCCGCGACGGTTGAATAGCACGCGATCCCGAGTGGCCGCGACAACTCGACTTCGGGTCGGATCGAAATCTTGCGGCCCTTCGTTTCGACACCGACGACCTGCTTGTCATCGATCCAGCCCATCAGGCCGTTATCACTGACCCTCAACCGGATCTTGTACCAGCGTCCGCGGTCGAAGGACTCGAAGCGAGCGGTCTCGTTGTTCGCCGCGTCCTGTCCGTCCAGGCTGGAAATCCCGACAACACCGCCGCCCCAGCCGCCGATGATGAGGCTGCAGGGATCGTCCTTCACGGGGAACGTCAGACCGCAGAAGAAGTCACCGCCATCGATCCGCTGGGCGGACAGCGAGATCTCATAGTTCATCTTTGGCAACGCGCCGCCGTCCCAGACGATGCCCGTCATTTCCGATCCCTGTTGCATGACGATGGCCCCCCCCTTGACGGTGATTTCCCCCTCGCCGCCGAACTGAGAGCTCTTCCAGTTCTTCAGGGTCTTGCCGTCAAACAACGGCTTCCACTTCAGGGGAGCGGGTTTGGGGGCCGGTTCCTCAGCGGTCAGAAACGGGGCTGCCAGCAGGGCGGCCACGAGGCACACACAGCCCAACAATCCCGCCGTCGCGCGATGACGTTGGTGCGCGGGGACTGTGACGGACGGAACTCGATTGGCAA
>JAYTIB010000098.1:0-2395 GCA_043732205.1 Schlesneria sp.
ATCGAGGTGGAAATCACCTTCCGGACCGGCGGGAAGGCCAACGAAGCCTCGGACGACGGCAAGATCTCGCTCAACTCGCACTCGGCGACCGACTGGATCAACTACCAGGGATACTCGGCCGTGAACAACAGTTCCCGCGTGGTGTGGAAGGCGACGCTCAAGCCGGGAGAAGCGTTTGCTCCGTCGGTGAAGTACCACTACTTCGCGCGGCATTGAGAACGCCGGACAACGGATCGAACACCCAACGCTGTTCACAGTTCACCGGGAGGCGCTGCGCGGATTATTCATGGCAGAAGAGACGCGCTGTTTGTAGCTGAATTCGCAAGAATTCAGCCAATCATCGGACTACGACCTGAGTTCTTGCGAACTCAGCTACGACGCCGTGAATAATCCGTGGTAGCGCGCTTGCCCGTTGAATCTCCGCAAATGCGCGGCTCACTGAGCGGTCCTTTTCAACACCAGATGTGTTTGGTAAGACAACCGCCCAATACCGTCACACGAGGATTCGCCATGCGTCACACGATCGGATTGATTGTCCTGCTGTTTGCTTCAAGCACATTCGTGTCAGCGGCTGAGCCGGCGCTGACGGAGAAGGAATGGACCGTCGACGGGGTTGCACGCGAGGCACTGGTTCACATCCCGGCATCGGCCCGCACTTCGGCCGCGCCGGTGGTCTTCGCGTTTCATGGACATGGCGGCACGATGGCGCAAGCGGCCCGGTCGTTCTCGTATCACACGCTCTGGCCCGAGGCCGTCGTGGTCTACATGCAGGGCTTGAAGACTCCGGGCAAGTTGACCGACCCCGATGGGAAACGGCCGGGCTGGCAGTCGGGTCGAGGTGATCAGGACGATCGCGATCTGAAGTTCTTCGACGCGGTGTTAGCGTCGCTGAAGACTGATTACAAGGTCGACGAAGCGCGCGTGTATGCCACCGGACATTCCAACGGCGGCAGCTTCACCTACCTGCTGTGGTCCACGCGCGGCGATCTCTTCGCGGCGTTTGCCCCCTCCGCGGCCGTGGCGGGAAAAGAACTGAAGAACCTCAAGCCCAAGCCCGCGCTGCATGTCGCCGGCGAGACTGATCCGCTCGTCAAATGGAACTGGCAGAAGCTGATGATGGAAGCCGTGCGGAAGTCGAACGGCTGCGAGGCGGAAGGGACCGAATGGGACAAGGCGGGTGAGTTGACCGGAACCGTCTATGCGTCGAAGACCGGCACCCCGTTCGTGTCACTGATCTCACCGGGCGACCACAAGTTTCCGACGGAAGCCCCGCGGCTGATCGTGAAGTTCTTCAAGGAACACGCGAAGAAGTGACGCACTCGCGTGGGACAGGTTTCTTAGGGTCGGTGCAACAAACGTCGTCTTTCGCTCCGCGAAAGGACGTTCTTTCGCGGAGCGAAAGACGACATTCCCGATAGTCATCCCAGAGCGAATCCTTACCTGTCCGTCCCACTGTTCTGAATTCGTGTCGGGTTCGGTGGACGCTCAAGCAGCCAAGTCACCACACTGCATGACGCGGCAGATGGTTTCCATCCCGGCCGCTGGCTATCCACTATCCACTATCCACCACCCACCACCCACCATCCACCATCCACTGGACTCAGCATGACGTGGCAGATGGTTTCCATCCTGGCCGAGGCACGGCAGCGCCGAGCGAGCGATGTGCATCTGGTGCGGGGTCTCACACCTGCGGTGCGCGTCGCCGGCGGGCTGCAACAACTCGCGGGCGAACCGCTCGATGAAGCATCACTGCAGCGGTTCGTCAACGAGTTCGCCACGCCGACTCAGATCGGGCTGCTGCAAGCCCGACGCGAGTTGTGCATCGCGTTGGAACAGCCCGGCGTGGGGCGGATTCGCGTCACCATGTACGTCCGGACCGGCTGTCCCGAGATGGCGATCCGGTTGAGTGAGACGGCGATCCGCTCCGCCGCCGAATTGCGATTGCCGCCCATCGTCGAAGAGCTGACTCATCGCTCCAGCGGCCTGGTGCTGGTGACCGGCCCCACCGGGACCGGCAAGACGACGACGTTGAACTTCATGATCGACTGCATCAACCGCCAGCGTCCGCTGAAGATCATCACGATCGAAGACCCGATTGAGTTTGTGCATCAGTCGCAGCGCAGCATGGTCGTGCAGCAGGAAGTCGTGACCGACGTGGCGTCGTTCCGGACCGCGCTGGTCCACGTGCTGCGTCAGGATCCCGACGTGATTGTCATCGGCGAGATGCGCGACTTGGAAACGATCGAGACCGCACTGATCGCCGCCGAGACCGGGCATCTGGTGCTGGCCACGCTGCACACACCCGATGTCGTGCAAACGGTTCAGCGGATCTACAGCGTGTTCCCGGCCGAGCAGCAGAACACGATCATCATCCAACTGGCCAACAGCCTGCAGG
>JAYTIB010000099.1:0-2394 GCA_043732205.1 Schlesneria sp.
CGCACCAGTTCGCCCGCAGCGCGCTTGCGGGCGATCCGGGATCTGACGGCGGCGGGCGTGCCGGTCCGGGTGATGACCGCGCCGGTGATCCCCGGTCTGAACGACAGCGAACTCCCCGCGCTGCTGGAGGCCGCATCGCAGGCGGGAGCACGTCACGCGTCGTTCGTAATGCTGCGGCTGCCCCTGGCGGTCAAGCCGGTGTTTCTCGAATGGCTGGAGCGCGTCGAGCCACTCAAGCGCGACCGGATCGTCGGCCTGGTCCAATCGGTGCGCGGGGGCGAGATGAATTCGGCGAACTTCGGCGAGCGGATGCGCGGCACCGGTCAGATCGCCGATCAGATCCAGCAGACGTTCCGCCTGTTCGCACGCAAGCACGGTCTCGATCAGCCGCTGCCGAAGTTGTCGGCCGACCACTTCATCCGCCCGCAACCCTCGTCGGGACAACTGCGGCTGTTCTGAAATTTCCCGGTTCATTGCGGTCGCACGACGCACTTTGCAAACGCCCCCGAGCTTGCCCCGGGGGTTTAACGGCTTTTGTGCTACTCTTCAGGACGGAATCAGTAGTGCAAAAGCCGTTGAACCCCCGGCATAAAGCCGGGGGCGGGGCGTCTGAGCAAAGTACGTGGTGCGCCCGGTTCGTTGCGAACCCGAAACGGGGATTGATACGATCCCGACGCCATCGACTCTTGAACGCCGCCGCGTCCCAGCAAGGAACTCACCACCATGCGACTCGCCCGATTCCGTCGTTTCTTCACCGTGGGCCGCAGCTTGGTTGCGGTCGGACTGCTGATGGGGTTTGGTTCCCTCGCCGTTTGCAAGGAGTGGGTCAGCGGGATTGTCTGGCCCGAGCCGGCCGTCATCGATCCCGGCCCGGTCGGCGGACCACCGTCAGACGCGGTGGTCCTGTTTGGCGGCAAGGATCTGTCGCAGTGGGACGGCGGCGACAAGTGGGTCATTGAGAACGGCGAGGCCACGTCGCGCGGTGGCGACATCCGAACCAAAGCCTCGTTCGGCGACTGCCAACTGCACATGGAATGGGCCAGTCCCGAAAAGGTCGTCGGCAGCGGACAGGGGCGCGGCAACAGCGGTGTGTTCCTGGCGAATCTGTACGAGGTGCAGATTCTGGATTCGTTCGGCAACACGACCTACTTCGATGGACAGGCCGGGGCGCTCTACAAGACGAAGCCGCCACTGGTGAATGTCTGCCGCAAGCCGGGGGAATGGCAAACGTACGACATCATTTACACGGCTCCTCGCTTCGACGAGCGGGGGACGATCATCAAGCCGGGCCATCTGACCGTCCTGCACAACGGGGTGCTCGTGCAGAACCACACCGAGATTCTGGGCGAGACCGCCTATGAGAGTCCCCCCATCCTGAAGCCCCACGGCCGCGCACCGATCCGCCTGCAGTTTCACGGCAACCCGGTCCGGTTCCGCAACATCTGGCTGCGCGAGATCCCCGAGCCTCAGCCGGTGCGGCCCGAGTAGAAATGCGGGAACCGTTCGTGAGTTCGGCGGTTGGTGATGATCTGCCGTGGGATAAGGACCGGCGCATCAATATCTGTCGGGATTCGGTGAGAATCAGCCGTAGCACGGACGCCTCGTCCGTGCGTCCCTTTCGTGCGATGACTCGGTTTTGGACGCACGGACGAGGCGTCCGTGCTACGACTGTGATTGATGCGCCGGCCCTAAGTCTCCAGCTTGTCATGCTCCAAATCGTATTCGACACGCTGGAAGCTTATCCCACGGCAAATC
This sequence comes from Schlesneria sp., assembly GCA_043732205.1. Lineage (GTDB taxonomy): Bacteria > Planctomycetota > Planctomycetia > Planctomycetales > Planctomycetaceae > Schlesneria. Next base: position 1,756 of record JAYTIB010000099.1, read on the forward strand.
AAGCCTTGAGACTTGGCAAGCGCCTCGCTGCTCTTGGTCGACTCGACGCGATTCGATCTCACTCGGATGATGACACAAACCATGCTCACGTTGATTACAGCCGATCAGATTGCCAAGCGGGTCGCGGAGTTGGGGACGACCATTTCCGCCGCCTATCGCCATCGCCCCCTGACCGTCCTCGGCGTTCTGAACGGGAGTGTGATTTTTGTGGCGGACTTGATGCGGTCGATCGGCATCCCGCACCGGGTCGGATTCGTGCAGGCTTCCAGCTACCGCGGCGCGACGACGGAGGGGGGCGAGTTGACGATTGCCACCAGCCTGATGCCCGACCTTGCCGATCGGGATGTGCTGCTCGTCGACGACATCTTCGACACCGGCCGCACCGTGTCGCGGCTGCTGAAGGAACTCGTCCACGCCCGACCGGCCAGCGTGCGCACCGCCGTGCTGCTCTGGAAGGAAGGCCGCAGCCAGGTGGACCTGACGCCCGACTACCACGGCTTCGTCATCCCCAACGAATTCGTCGTCGGTTACGGCCTGGACTACAACGACGATTACCGGCACCTGCCGATGATCGGCGTGCTGGAAGCGGCGGACTTGAAGGGGAGTGGCGAGTGACGAGTGACGAGTGACGAGTGGTGA
>JAYTIB010000100.1:0-6387 GCA_043732205.1 Schlesneria sp.
TACTGCCTGCAGCGCCGGCTGGTGGATCGCGAATTGATCGTCAGCTTCATCGGTCTGGCCGCGTTCTTTCTGGCGGTGACGATGCCGCTGGTCTTCTCCCGCGAATGGGTGACGGTCAGTTGGGCGATCCAGGCGTTCGTCCTGTTGTGGGTGGCGAAGAAACTGGGCAGCGAGTTCCTGCGGCAGGTCTGCTACCTGCTCTACGGGATCGTGCTGTTCCGGTTCGGATTCCTCGACTTGCCGCGCCAGTTCCTGACGGCACCCTCGACCGCTGAGATGACTCTGGGCGAATACCTGAATCATCTGTTGGAGCGGCTCGTGATGTTCGGTGTTCCGATCGCGTCGATCGGCGGAGCCTATCGCCTGCTGTCTCGTCCCGCCGCCGAAGGGGATCGCCCCGTGGGACAGGAGAACGACATCTCCGGCTGGATTCGCGAAGCGTGGGCGGTCCGTCTGGCCGTGGGCCTGGCGCTGGCGATGCTGTTCGTCTACCTGCATCTCGAATTCCACCGCACGCTGGGATACTTCTACCTGCCGATGCAACTGCCGTCGCTGACGCTGCTCTGGCTGGCGATGTGTGGAGTGCTGTTGTACGAGGTGACCTTCAACAAGCATGAAGCCGTGCAGGCGGTGCTGATGCTGTTGGTGGCGGGACTGCTGTTCAAGCTGTTCGCGTTCGACCTCCCCAGTTGGCACGTGTCCGGGCGCCTGCTATATGGCGGCGAAGTCTATTCGTTCCGGGACGCCTCGCTGCGGTTGCTCGACTTCGGAGCGGTCGTCGGTTTCTTCGCGGGGGCCTATGCTCTGTTGGCGGGACGGACGCACGCGAAAACCGTGGGCGTCTTCCTCGGCTTCACCAGCCTGAGCCTGTTGTTCATCTACCTGTCGCTGGAAGTGAACTCGTTCCTGTACCACTACATTCCCGGCTTGCGGACGGGGGGCGTGTCGATCCTGTGGACGCTGTTCGCCCTGGCCCTGATCCTGCGGGGCATCTGGCGAAACCTGCGGGCGCTGCGTTACATCGGGCTGGGCCTGTTTGCGATCGTGGCTTGGAAGGTGTTTTTCATCGACCTGTCGCAACTGGATCAGATCTATCGCATCGTGGCCTTCCTCGTGTTGGGGATCCTGTTGCTGGTCGGTTCGTTCATCTATCTCAAGTATCGGGATTCCTTCGCTCAGAAGGCTTCGCCGGAGGACGCCGCATGAAAAAGACTGTTGTTGCAATCGCGTGCCTGTTGGCGACAGCCGCGAGCTTGGTTCGCGCCGAGGAACCGTCGCTGCGATTCCAGAAGGAAGTGTCGGCGGCAGGCAAGGCCGAGGAATCTCTGGTCGCAGTCACTCTCGACGCCGAGGTCTACGCCGCGACTCAGCCAGGTCTGGCCGACTTGCGGTTGCAGGATGCGCAGGGAACCGCGCTCCCCTTCATCGTGCGGAAGTCCCAAGAGTTGCGGGCGAAGACGGTCCGCCGCAAGGCTTGGTCCGCCCCGAAGCCCACACTGAAACCGCTCGAAAACGGTGGCCTCGAAATCACGCTCGTGCTCGACGAGGACGATCCGGTCCCCAACGGCCTGAACCTGATCACGCCGCTGCGAAACTTCGAGCAGCGCGTCCGCATCCTCACATCGGCCGATGGTCAGACGTGGGAACCGGCCGGCGGCGAAACCGTGATCTTCGACTATTCGCGCTACATGGACGTGCGGAATGACAGCGTCCCCTTCCCCGCGTCGCCCCGCAAGCAGTTGAGGATCGTGATCGACGACGTCACGTTGGAGCAGCAATCGGAACTGCTCGAACTGACCCGCCGCCTGCGCGGCAACGATGAGACCGATCGCACCGAAAAAGTGACCATCGACCGCCGCCCGTTCCGCATCGAGCGGATCGAGTTCTGGCAGGAGTCTTCGCAGGAACGGGTCAAGGGGGATCACAAGCAGTCGTACCCCGTCGCCGGTTTCAAAGTCACCGAAGATGCGAAGGCCCGGCAAACCTTCATCACGGTCGACACGCACCGCGAACCGCTGACATCGCTGCAGTTGGAAACCTCATCCCGCAACTTCAGCCGGAACTGTGTGCTCGAAGTCCAAGAGCAAGCCGGCGTCCAAAGCACATGGCGTCAAATCAGCACAGCCACGCTGTCGCGAATGGACTTCAAAAACCTGAAGCGCGAGCAACTGACCATCACGTTCCCGGAAGCCCGTCACGCCCAGTACCGACTGGTGATCGACAACCGCGACAGTCCGCCGCTGACGGTGGACGGCGTGAAAGCCGAAGGAGACATGTACGAGATCATCTTTCTGTCGGCCACCAACAAACCGCATCACCTGCTCTACGGTGACCCCGATGCGAAACCGCCAAACTACGACACGGCCACGATCCACGCGCTGCTGACAGAAAGCTATCGCCCCGAAGCGGTGAAACTCGGCCCCGAACAAAAGGTCGCAGGCGCAGCGCCGCCCGGCTTCAAGTGGTCGCACCTCGTGAACGACCCCCGGCTGCTGACAGCGATCATCCTCATCCTGGTCCTGGTCCTCGGCTGGGGGCTGTATGGTGCCGTCAAACGAATGGACAACACGCCGCCGGATGAGCCACCACAACCGTAGAGCGGGATTCAAAACCAAATTCAGACGTAGCCGCGTTCGCCAGAACGCGGGTTTCCACGACGCTCCCCCAAACTCTGGCAAGTGCGGCTACGGTTTTGAAACGTCCTCTCACTACTGTCCAGCCGCACCCTACTTCGCGAACAACGCTTCGAATTCCGGCAAGCCACGCAAGGCTGTCAGTTCGTCGTCTTTGCGTATGTAGTCGAAGTTGTCGTAACCGGCAGCGACGGATTCATTGAGACAAGTCAGGGCGAGTCGGATGAGTGTCAGGCGTTCGACTTGCTCGGCTTCAGTCGGTCGGGGCTTGTCATTGGTAATGCTGGTCGCGCACATCACGTAGATGCAGGCGGCGGCGTAGAGGTTGATTTTGTCCTTCGGACCCAATTCACGCAGTTTGTTTCCCGTCTGCACCGCCTCGGCGAACTGGCCCCGCTTGAGCATTTCCTTGGCTCGCAGTTTTAACAACTGCGGCAACATCGACGCATCCACTTTGAGGAGTGTGTCCCAATCGCCAGTGGCCAGCGGTGCGACCGTACAGAACAGACGTCTCCGTTCCAGAATTCCCTTATCGTGCTGTGACTGTTCTACGAATTGTCCCTTGGCGATCATGCCATCCAGCGCCGCAATGCCTTGAGCAAACCGCTCCTGGGCTTGGTCGAACTGCCCGGCCTGCACATGGGCTTCCCCCAGCTTGTGATGGCTAACCATCAAGTTCCACTGCCGATCCGCGTGGCGCGGATCGGCCTCGGCCAACCCGCGACAGACTTTCTCATACGCTTGAAACTGCGAAAGAGCGTCTTCAATGCGACCGAGCTTCTGAAACAGGTCGCCAAGTTTATAGTACAAGTCCGACAGATAAAGTTGCTTTTGCTCCTGGCTGGGATCGGCTTCGGCCAGTACGCGACGGATCTTCAACCCGGCTTGATATTGCGCCAGGGCATCATCGGTGCGACCAAGCGTTAGGAATGCGTCGCCGAGTCGCTCGAACGAGATCGACAGATTGCGCTGATTCTCGATGTGTTTGGGATCGGCCGCGGCGAGTACCAGATCTATTTTCAACTTCGCTTGAAACTTCGACAGGGCATCGTCGGTGCGACCGAGCTTCAGGAACACGTCGCCCAGTCGCTCGAACGAGATCGATAGTCTGCGCTGGTTCTCAGCGCGTTTGGGATCGGCCTCGGCGAACCCGCGACAGAGCTTTTCAAGTGTATGAAACTGCGTGAGGGCGTCGTTGGTGCGACCGAGCTTCAGGTACACGTCACCGAGTTTGAGAAATGCCAGCGACAGATCCCGCTGTGCCCCTGCGTTCTTGCGATCGCGCTCAGCCAGGATCTGAAGGATCTTCAAACCGGCTTCAAACTGTGCGAGAGCCTCGTCCGCGCGATTAAGCTCCAGACACACGTCACCGAGATTGAAGTAGACAACCGACAAGAATCGCTTGGTATCCACATCGGAAGGATCGGATTTCATGAGCCGCTCGGCGATCACCAGTTCGTCGTTGAAGTACTGGAGGGCATCATCCTTCTTACCGAGAGCCAGGGAAGCCTGACCAAGTTTTTCAAGAGTCACGGCATGTTCGCGCTGCTTCTGTGTGTTGTTGGGATCGGCGTCGATCAACATGCGACTGATCTTCAACTTGGCCTCAAACTGCGAGAGGGCGTCGGTGGTACGACCGAGTGTCAGAAAAACGTCGCCGAGTCGCTCGAACGAGAGTGAAAGGTCGAGTTGTCTGTCCATGTTGTTGGGGTCCGCCTCCGTGAGCATGCGAATGATCTTCATCGCGTCTTGAAACTGTGCCTGGGCGTCTGTGGTACGACCGAGCGCCTGAAACATGTCGCCAAGATGGATGAGCGAACTCCACAGATCGCGCTGCTTCCGTGCGTCGCGGGGATCTGCTTCCGCCAGCGCGCGACGGATTTGCAACGCGTCTTGAAACTGCGCCAACGCATCGTCGGTGCGACCGAGCTTCAGAAACACCTCGCCAAGATTGTTGAACGAGGCCGAAAGATTGCCCTGGTTCGTTACGTTATGGGGATCTGCTTCGGCCAGCGCGCGAATGATCTTCTGACACGATTCAAACTGCTGCAGGGCGTCGTCGGTGCGGCCAAGCGTCACGAACACTTCGCCGAGCCGTTCGAGTGCGGCCGACAGACTGAGCTGCTTATTCGTGTCGTGGGGATCGGCCTCGGCTTGCCCGCGACAGATTTGCACCATGGATTCGTACTGTGCCAGAACGTCCAGGGTACGACCCAGCTTCAGGAATGCATTGGCGAGATTATCGAACGAGTCCGCCAGATCACTCTGCGTCCGCGTGTCATGGGGATCGGCTTCAGCCAGTGCGCGACGGATCGTCAACCCGTCTTGAAACTGCGCGAGGGCGTCGTCAGTGCGACCGAGTTTCAGGAACACTTCGCCGAGACTGTTCAACGCAGCCGACAAGTCGCGCTGCATCTGTGCGTCGTGGGGATCGGCCTCGGCCAGAACGCGCCTGATCTTCAACGCATCCTGAAACTGCTGGAGGGCGTCGTCGGTGCGACCGAGCGTCAGGAATACGTCACCGAATTTGACGAACGAAACTGACAAATCGCGCTGCTTCTGTGCATCGCGGGGATCGGCCTCGGCCATGAGGCGGCGGATCTTCAAACTGTCTTGAAACTCCGCCAGAGCATCGGGAGTGCGACCAAGCTTCAACAATACGTCGCCGAGTAGCTCGAATGAAATCGACAGGTTTCGCTGGTTCTCCGCGCGTTTGGGATCGGTCGCGATGAGTGCCCGGTCGATCTTCAATTTCGCTTGAAACTGCCCGAGAGCGTCGTCGGTGCGACCAAGCTTCAGAAAGACGCCGCCAAGTCGGTCGAATGTGACCGAGAGATTGCGTTGCGCCTGGGAATCGCCGGGGTTGGCCGCCACGAGTTGTTGGGCGATCTCGAAGGCACGGCGGTAGAGGCGCTCGGCAGTTCTGACGGCTGAAGCGGTGATCGGATTCAAGGGTCGTGCATTGGCAGCGTCATCTCGGAGTCGGCTTTCTTCGCGTTGAGAATGAGGGCTGTCTTGGCCGAGTTGCTGGATCGTGTCAGCCATTGTGAGGAGTGCGATCACCGTGTTGTGGTCCACCGCCGACTGGGCGACGAATTCGGTCGAGACTTGGTCCAGCTTCTCCAGCGCGATGGCCAGCAGACGTTGCCGCACGGCGGCTCCACCCGGAACGTTCTCGAACGCACGTTGCAGGTCATTGATGACGCTTTGGAGCGTGTTCAGCGCGAGCTGGCTCTGTTCGCGGGCGATCTTGGCACTGGCTTCGGCTTCGGCGCGTTTGGTTTCAGCATCGGTCTTGGCGGTGGTGAGATGCACGTTCAATTGAGCATAGCGGTTGGCCAGTCTCGATTCCCGGACATAGGCCACCGATGAAACGACGGTCGTCAGAACCAACATGAACGCCGCCAGACTCGTCAGCCCGGCAACGGCCGGATTCCGGCGGCACCAGCGCCAGGCGCGTTCGAATCGACCGACCGGCCGCGAAAGGATCGGGTGCCCGTCGAGATACCGCTGCAAGTCGTCTGCCAACTCACTCGCCGAGGCATATCGCCGCTTGGGTTCCTTGGCCAGGCATTTCAGGCAGATGGTGTCGAGGTCGCGAGGAATTTGACCGTTGAATTTTCTGGGACTGGGCGGTTCGTCGTGCAGGACTTGGTACAGCAGCATCCGCACGTCACCGCGAAAGGGAAGTTCGCCTGTCAGCAACTGGAAGAGGATCACGCCGACCGAATAAATATCACTGCGGGCGTCGGCT
>JAYTIB010000101.1:0-2386 GCA_043732205.1 Schlesneria sp.
GACCTTCGGTTTGCTCATGGCTCGCGCGCGGGAAATCCGGTTGAGTACCGGCCTCGATCAGGCCGCCAAACAACTCGGACAGACAAACTCGCTCATCGGGGCCGCCCTCCGGATTCTGACCGACGACGCGGACAATCAGAACACGTTGAAGACCTCCCTCGGCACGCTCACGCGGGTTCTCGACGCCGTCAACTGGCATTCGATCAGCAAGGGCAACCCCGATGCCTGGCTCTACTTCTACGAAGATTTCCTGGAGGTCTATGACAACGACCTGCGGAAGTTGACCGGCTCGTATTACACGCCGCCGGAAGTGGTCGGGGCGATGGTTCGGCTCGTCGATGATGTGCTTCGCAGCCGCTTCGGGCAATCTTCCGGTCTGGCTTCCCCGGCTGTCACCGTGGCTGATCCGGCCGTCGGCACGGGAACCTTTCCGCTCGGCGTTCTTGCCCGGATCGCCGCGACCATTGAAGCCGACGAAGGGCCGGGAGCTGTGCCGGAAGCCATTGGCGCGGCGGTGAAACGGCTCATCGCTTTCGAGATGCAACTCGGGCCGTTCGCCGTCGCTCAACTTCGCATTCACGCGGAACTCTTTCACCTCATCGGCAAGGTGCCGAAAACGCCCCCGCGCATGTTCGTGACGGACACTCTCGCAAATCCTTACATCGAGATGGAACTCCTCGGCTCGTGGTACGGCCCCATCGCCGAATCCCGCCGACAAGCGAACGAGATCAAGCGGAAAGAGCCGATTACGGTCGTGATCGGCAACCCGCCCTACAAGGAAAAGGCGATGGGACGCGGCGGCTGGATTGAAACGGGAGATGCCGCCCGAGGAAAGGACGCCCCGCTCGACGCCTGGATGCCGCCGCGCGAATGGGGCGTCGGGGCGCACGCGAAACACCTCCGCAACCTGTACATCTTTTTCTGGCGGTGGGCGACTTGGAAAGTTTTCGATCACGATCCCCACCACAACACGGGAGTCGTCTGCTTCATCACCGTCGCCGGTTTCCTCAACGGTCCCGGTTTCCAAAAGATGCGCGACTACCTCCGCCGCACCGCCGATGCGATCTGGGTCATCGACTGCTCACCGGAAGGCCATCAGCCTGAAGTCAACACGCGCATCTTTCAGGGCGTTCAGCAGCCCGTATGCATCGTCCTTGTGTCGCGCTCTGCGCAGTGCGACCCGAACACGTCGGCCACCATTCGGTACTGCTCCTTGCCGAAAGGGCGCCGCGAAGACAAGTTCGCCGCCCTCGCCATGCTCACGCTAGACGGCGACGGTTGGGTCGACTGCCCGACCGACTTGCGCGCCGCGTTCCTGCCCGCCGCGACGGGCGCGTGGGCCACTTATCCCCCGCTGGAAAATCTCTTTGCCTATGACGGCTCTGGCGTCATGCCCGGTCGCACCTGGATCATCGCCCCGGATGCCGACTCCTTACTTCGGCGCTGGCAGAAGCTCATCAAGGCGAAGCCGGAGCAAAAAGAAGATCTGTTCGTCCCGCATCTCAACAAAGGGAAACCGGGAGACAGGTATGTCAATCGTATGGTGGCGAAGGGACTGCCCGGTTTCGCGGACAATCCAAAGCCCATCGCCGATGACCGAGGTGATTGTCTTGCGCCCGTTCGGTACGGCTTCCGTTCGTTCGACCGGCAATGGATCATCCCGGACAACCGCGTCATCAATCGGCCCAACCCGGAACTGTGGCGAGCACACTCGGTAAAGCAGGTTTACCTGACGGCGGTTCATCGGACTTCGCCGTCGGCTGGCCCCTCTTTAACTGTCACGGGATTTATTCCCGATCTCGACCACTACAACGCTCGTGGCGGTCGCGCCATCCCGCTTTGGCGCGATCGGGCAGCGAGCGAGCCGAACTTGCCGCCGAAGCTGCTCGGCTTTCTGGAGACGAAGTACAAAACACCGGTGACTGCCGCGGACTTGATGGCGTACATCGCCGCCGTTGCCGCACACCCGGCGTACACGGCTCGCTTTCAGGATGATCTCGCGCAGCCCGGTTTGCGGATACCGCTGACAGCCAACGGCAAACTTTTTGCCGAGGCGGTGGAACTCGGCCGCACGATCATCTGGCTCCACACATTCGGCGAACGATTCGCCGACCCGAAAAATGGCCGGCCTGCTCAGCCGCCGCGACTCGCGACGGACAAGGCCCCGCGCATTCCCGCCGCCGGAGCGATCCCACAAGACCCGGACGCCATGCCCGATGAGATCGACTATGACGCGAGCCAGCAGCGGCTTCTCGTTGGGGCCGGGTACATCGAGAACGTGTCTCCCGAGGTTTGGGAATACGAGGTGTCCGGCAAGCAAGTGCTGACGCAATGGTTCAGCTACCGCAAGCGGAATCGCGAGAAGCCGCCGATGGGCGACAAGCGA
>JAYTIB010000102.1:0-2384 GCA_043732205.1 Schlesneria sp.
GCAAACGTTTCGATCCGCACGTCGTGCCCGGATTTCTTTTCCAACGCGCGGATCGCATCGTTGGCCTTCGCGATGGCCCCGGCACTGAAGAACCCGCCACCGTCCGACACATCGGCCGCCTGAACCAACACGGGCACCAACAGCAGGGCCGCGCCAAGCAGTCCCGTGGTCAGCATCGACTGAATCTTGTTTCGCAACATGGCTGTGAACTCCTTCAAGAACTTCGTCTCCCGGCGGCCAACTCCGCACGCACAGCCGATCGTAACGAGTCGGCCGCACCTCAGATCATCTTCACGGAAAGTTTATTGCCGACAAGGGATTGGCGTATCAATAACGGTCGGGATTCGGTGAGAACCACCCGTAGCATGGACGCCTCGTCCGTGCGACCAAATGTGGCCAACCTGGGAATGGGGCCGCACGGACGAGGCGTCCATGCTACGACAGTCATTGATGCGCCGATCGGTTTCGACGCGCTGATCCGCGACCTGTTGATCGGACTGGCTGTCCCGCGGAATCCTGTTCCACACGACCGAGGGGCTGTGCGACAACAACGTCCGAGAGTTGCGTGCCAAGAAGCGACCGTTGTCCGTTCGCTCCCAGTTCGACAGCCCTCCTCATTCGCGCTCCGTTTGATTCGCGCGGAAACCGTTTTTGGTCCGCGCGAATCAAACGGAGCGCGAATGTGAAGAAGGGGCACCCGAGCCGGGGCGAGGAGTCACTGCTTGCGTTGCGACACAACGAGCAACTCTCCGAAGTAGAGAATGCACACGTCCAAGTGTGACGCATGCTCGCGGAGATGCCGCAACCTGTCCTGGCCAGCCGGTCCCGGTTACGAACTCAACACCGGCAGCCGGATGCCGCGAATCGGATCGTCGTCGCTCGTGGTTCCGTCGACACTTGGTTTGTCCGGCGCGGACTCGTCCGGTGGCATCGTTTCGCGACCGGGGCCCAGCACCGTCAACTTGACGACTCGCGCGAAGGCTTTCAGTGAACCGAATGTGGCGGCGACCGCCGTCGCTTCGTAACCGCAGTGAACCATGCAGTCGGCACACTTGGGATTCCCGCTGGCGCGTCCGTACTTCGACCAGTCGGTGGTGTCGAGCAACTCTTGGAATGTCTCGCAGTAACCTTCGTTCAGCAGGTAACAGGGCTTCTGCCAGCCGAACAGGTTGTACGCTGGCATGCCCCACGGCGTGCATTCCAGGTTCCATTTCCCCTTGAGGAATTCCAAGAACAGCGGCGACAGATTGAACCGCCAGCTCTTCTTCGCGTTGCCCAAGATCCGCTGAAACAGGCTGACAGTCTGATTGCGCTGCAGGAACAAGTCCTGGCTGGGGGCCTTCTCGTACTGATAGCCCGGCGAGATCATCATCCCCTCGACGCCGTAGCCCATCAGGGTGTCGAACATCTGGCGCATCGCCTTCGGATCGGCGTTGTTGTAGACGGTCGTGTTCGTGGTGACTCGAAAGCCCCGCGCCACCGCCAGCTTGATCGCGCTGATCGCGACGTCGTACACGCCCTCGCGGCAGACGGCGAAGTCGTGCTCTTCACGCGGTCCGTCCAGATGCACCGAGAACGACAGGTACTTGGACGGCTGGAAGCGATCGAGGTGCTTTTCGAGCAGGATCGCATTCGTGCAGAGGTAGACGTATTTCTTGCGGGCCACCAGGCCGGCGACGATCTCGTCGATCTGCGGATGCAGCAGCGGTTCTCCGCCGGGGATCGAGACGAGCGGCGCGCCGCATTCGTCGACCGCTTTGAAGCACTGTTCGGGAGTCAGATTCTGGCGCAACACTTCGGCGGGATGCTGGATCTTGCCGCACCCGGCACACGCCAGATTGCAGCGGAACAGCGGTTCGAGCATCAGCACCAGCGGATAGCGCTTCACCCCGCGCAGCCGCTTGCCGAGCACATAACTGGCCACCGTCCACATCTGGGAAATGGGCACACCCATCAATCGTCTCCCCGGTTGTTGTCATCCTGAATCAATGCGGGGGAAGGTGTACCAGTTTTCGCCCGACGTGTCAGCATCAGCGACGCCAACTTCCGACCGCCAACCCCATTTCTTTCGATGTGACTTCGACACGAACTCCTTCATGCGCGCGGCGGAGTGTAAGACATTCAACTCGTTTAACCCTGAGCCAACGGCGAAGGGGGGAGCGGGCAGACGTGTCCGTCACCGCGATCACTTTCGGCAAACGCATCGGGGCGCTGGCACCCGATACCTTCGCCGTTGGCTCAGGGTTAAACGACTCCGTCCGGGCCGCATGCGCTTTGACCACGAATCTCAGGCGATCCATCAAGACCTGCTGCGAGTGACGATCATTCTCACTCACAGTACACTCCCGCGATGCAAGTCACGGAACTCACCGCCTATCACGTTC
>JAYTIB010000103.1:0-6371 GCA_043732205.1 Schlesneria sp.
CCGTGAGATGGGGAATCCGCCTTCACGTCCTCGCACGGCCACGTCGAAGCTCCGTGACCGTGGCACCCCCATTTGAAATCGGCGATGGCCCCGCAAAGACGAACCAGAGGCTGTCGGACCACTTTAGCAATGGCACATCGCGTCCACATTAGAAATGTCACGTTGGTGTCGTTTCCGAGGGACCGATGGACAAGTTGCGTCTGAGCAGCAAAGAGCGGGCGAGAGCGGAATTGTTGTCGCAAGTTTTGAAGTCTTCCATCAGTTTGGTGAAGGCGTCCGAATTGTTGGGCGTGAGTTACCGCCAGATGTTGCGAATCTGGGAGCGGTACAAGTCGGAAGGAATTTCCGGCCTGAAGCACGGTTATCGGGACCATGCGTCGGATCGATGCGGGTCGTCGGGAGCGCGTACTGGAGTTGTACCGGGCGAAGTACGGCGATTTCGGTTCGACGTTGGCGGTGGAGTACTTTGGAAAACTGGATGGCGAGATTCTGAATGAAGAGACTCTTCGTCGGTGGTTGATCGCAACGGGCGTGTGGTCGCCTCGACGGCGCGGATCGCCGCGCCGGTAATGGCGCGAGCATCGCGAACACTGGGGCGGGATCGAGCACCAGAAGTTGTCGCTGGTGCGCAAGAAGATCCTAGTCAGCGAGTTGCCGGATGGAACGATTCGGCTGACATCGTGAGGGCGGTCGCTGTCGTGGACCGAGGTCTCAACCCGCCCTTCCAAGGCGAAGGCAAAGCCCCCGGCTCCCGCGACGGGCACGGCTCCCTATAAGCCCGCAGCAACGCCGCGTTAGGGGACGAGGAAAGTAGTTCGGGCAGTTGGGTCCATCGCCCATGAATAATGCGGGTTACCGATCCCGTTCTGACCGACCGTTCGGGGCTTGCTTTTGGAAAAGAAACTTCCGGTGTTTGGCGGCCGACTCGCGATCGCCCACTCCGGAGTAAGCTTTCGACAGAAAATCGTGCAGTTCCCAAATCGTCGGGTTGAGTTCCAAGGCTCGTTCCGCCGACGCAATCGCGCCCGCCTTGTCGCCTCGATACATCAGCGTCCCCGCCAATCGACCGTGATAGGAACCGTGCCAGGGATTCAGGTCGATAAAGCGCTTCAAGTAGCGCTCGGCCGGAGCAAGTTGAAGTTGGTCGTGGTACATCGTCGCCAGGTTCTGAACGGTTGACTCGTGTCGAGGATTTAACTCCAGCGCCTGGAGCCACCACCGCTCCGCCTCTTTCGGTTGGTTCTGAACTTGACAACCATTGCCCAGCGCGGCGAAAAGTTCCGGATCGTCGGGAGACTGCCCAATCAGAGGCAAGAGCAGACGATTCGCGGCTTGAGCCAACTCTGGACGAACGGGTGGCCCCAGTGCGTCGCCGATCAATTTGAATGCTCTGGCCCGGTCCAATTCTGCTGCGGGAATTGGCCTCTCGACGAACTGAAACACCTTGGCTTCTCCGCCCCCCTGTTCCTCCTCCTGTTCGTTTGAAGGCCGGCGCAGAATGCGGTGGTCGGCGATCGACCTGTGCAGGACGTTCGTCGAGGGTACGGAAGGCATGTGGCATTTCGTGCAATTGTCGAAGTGCGGTGCCGCCTCGCGATCGGACTGAGGCAGCGAGCAGCCGTGGTCCGCATGACATTTCAAGCAGCGCTGGCGAAAGAACTCGTCCTTGTCGGATGCGACCGGAATGGAATGCGGATCGTGGCACGAGATGCAGCCCATCCGTCCCGCACTCCGCTCGAAACAAACGCTGCTGACCATGTGCTCGACCTGACTTGCCGCCCGCCCCGAACGCGTCAAGCCGGTTTCGTGCGACTTGACGAAGACGAGCCAATTGTCTTCGAGTCGTTCGCCGGGTCGAAAGTCATGCGCGGTCCGACCCGTTCTGAGAACCCGGCTTTCGCCGTGCAGATGACACTGAGCACACACCGCCTCGCGACGATCAACTTCGAGCCGGCCGGGGTTCACAATCGGGTCGTTGTCGATTTCTCCCGACTCGCGGGCCGCGATGTGCTTTCGGCCGGGACCGTGACATCGTTCGCATCCAATGGCCTCTTCGAGAAACGGTGGCTGCCCAAATCGGTCAGGCTCACCGCGCACGAAGTTCGGCAGCCCGGAGTGACACGTCAGACAGCCGCCCGTCACGCGTCTCTCGAATCGTTTGTGAGATTCCGGCAGGTAGTCCGGCGACAGCGTCCACTCTTTTTCCTTGGAATACCACGAGATGCTGGACTTGAACATCAAGCCATCACGATCAATCACATACGCTCGTCCGCGCTTGCCGGAACCGAGCGCGTAATCCACGTGAACCGACTGGTCATAGATCACTTCGCCGAGTCGATCCACCATGACTTCGTGATGCTGCACGCCCTCGGCCGTTCGCTCCACGCGATACCGGCGATTCCCCGGCGGAGCGAACTCCGTTGGTCCAACGTAATCTTCGATGGGCGATGCGGCCGTGACCTTGGCAAACGATTGAGCCATCGGATGCGATTGGTATTTCTCCCAGACTTCGGGGTGACAGTCTCGACAGGCGGCACTGCCAACGTAATCGACAATCGAAGGATCCACCGGGCTGACGGGACGATCGGACTTCGACCGTTCCTCGATCAAACGAATCTCGGCGGACACATCCTTTGGCGATTGGCCGGCGCGAGGCGCGTCATCCCGCCAATAGACTTGCCAGAGAGTCACGCCGACGGCTCCCGCCAGCAGGGTCATTGCCAAACACACGGCTTGCCATCGTCGAGCGGTCACGAGTCCAATCCTCACAATTCACAGCGAGACGTTGCGGTTGAGTGGCACGCCTTGAGTCCTCGAAGGGCGTGGAATCAGGCTCGGCGTTACTCCCACGCCCTTCGAGGACTCAGGGCGTGCCACACATCCGTGTCCCTCGACGCCCTCAGAATCGTAGCCCGACAGCGAACTGACTCCATTGGAGGGAGACGCTACACTGCCGGGAAGCCGATCTCCACGGGGCCAAATCGTAACACAACATGCCGCACGGTGCCGCCGACGGAACCGGGCCCGCGAACAGTTCGGCAATCGATCTCTGACGGGTTCATTCATGAGATGGGCCGCCACCCTGGCCGGAAGTGCAATGTCGATAATCCTTCATCCGGCGAACTTCATTCTGTTCGTCAGCGGGCTGTTGGTGATCGCGAGCATTGGATGTCATGAGACGGCCGCACCCCCGACCCAGTACGAGCAACCGAAGCCAGAGCAGCAATCAACTCCCCCGGCGTTTCCGTCGGTGAAGGCCGGGCGAGTCACCGCTGCTGTTGAGGTGGTCGTTCCTCGGAACCTGTCGTTCGTCGATGTGGCCCGGGATCGCGGCCTGCGTTATCTCTGGCCCGAGCAGCCTCGGCCCATGACGGCCCTGGATGCGTTCGGTGCCGGCTGCGCCGCATTCGATGCGGACAACGATGGTTGGCAGGATGTGCTGCTGGTGGGCAGTCCGTCTCCGTCCTTGTTTCACAACGAGGGAAGCGGTCGGTTCCAAGAGGTCACCGACGAAAGCGGCCTCAAGGCGGTCACCGGACATTGGACGGGATGCGCCGTCGGAGATTACGACGGTGATGGACTGCTCGATGTTTTGCTCACCGGCTATCACCAGCTTGCACTCTTCAAGAATCTCGATGGTCGGCGATTTCGAGAGGTCACGGCTGCGACGGGGCTTGATCCGTCGAACCAAGGGTACTGGGGTGCCAGTGCCGGCTTCATGGATCTCGACGGTGACTCGTGGCTCGATCTGGTGATTCTGAATTACGTCATCTATGGACCGGATACGCAGAAGTACTGTGAATACACTCCGGGAGTGCGATCGGGCTGCGGCCCCAAAACGTATCTTCCCGAACGCGGCCAGATCTGGAGAAACACCGGCGCAGGGGCGTTTGAACTGGTCCCTCCCGAACAGGGAATGCAGCAGACCCACGGTGTCGGGTTGGTGCTGGCGTTTACCGACTTGGATGAGGATGGGCGCATGGACTTCTACGTCGGAAACGACGGCGTCGCAGCCGACCTGCTTCACAACCGGGGCAATTTGAAGTTCGAGAACATCGCGTCAGTGGCGGGCGTGGCCACCTCAGACAACGGGGCCGCCGTCTCTGCCATGGGAGCCGACTGGGCCGACTTCGATCGCGACGGGCGGCTGGACCTTGCGGTCACCAATTGGCACGGCGACTCGTTCGTGCTCTTCCAGAGTCTCGGAAACAAGTTGTTCATGGATTGTGCCAAGCGGACCGATCTGGCCCGCAGCACGAAAAACCGCATGGGCTTTGGTGCCAAGTGGATTGATTTTGAGAACGATGGCTGGCCGGACCTGTTCTTCGTCAATGGGCACGTCTACGACAACTCGGCGGCAATTCACGGTTCGGGGGTTCCATTTCGACAGCCGATGTCCTTGTACTGGAATGATCGCGGCCGGAAGTTCATCGACATTGTTCCCCAACTCGGGACCGACATTCAGCGGTCCATGGTTGGCCGCGGTTCGGCGACGGCCGACTTCGACAACGACGGGCGAGTCGATCTGCTGGCGGTCGATTTCGAGGGTCCGGCCATGCTGCTCGCGAACCAGACCGAAACGAAACAGCATTGGCTGAAGCTCGATCTGCGCGGCAAAGCTCCCAACGTGTTTGCCTACGGCGCGCACGTCGTCGGCAAGTCCGGCGACCGAGTCTGGCTGGCCAATGTGTCGCCAGCCTCCAGCTACCTTTCATCGAGCGACCCACGCATCCACTGGGGGCTGGGCGACATCACCACGCTCGACACGCTTACGATTCGTTGGCCCTCGGGTTCCAACCAGACGTTGCATAACCTCCCGGTCGATCGGATCGTGCGAATCGTTGAAGATCAGCCTTAATCCTCACGCGGTCAGGATTGACTCGTTTAACAGCGTGGGCAACGTCCCGCGCTTCGATGGTGTGTGCCGCGTCAAACGCGCGGGGCGTTGCCCACGCGGTTAAACGAAAATACCCGGCCGGGGTCAGTCCTGCCGTTCACCTAACCGTTCCGATCTTTCCGAATGATGCTGGATTTGAATGTCTTCCAACCGGCGCATTGTTGTCATCTCCGTCGTGGTCGTCGTCATCGCGACGGCCATCAGTTCGCCGTATGCCTATCGCGAATGGTGCCGTTACCGGCGGAACGATTTGTCGGAGCAGTGCCGCGCCGCGCGAAGCCGTCAGCGCTGGGACGACCTGCAGGCTCTTGCCGATCGCTGGACGACGTGGGATCCGCAGAACGGTGAGGCGTGGATGTTCCGTGCGCAGGCGGCCGGTGGTCGGCGTGAGTGGTCGGCCGCCGCGAGTCATTTCTGGCGCGTCCCCGATTCCGACGAGCGAGCCATTCCGGCCATGATCGAGCTGTCGAAGCTCGCCTTCACCCACCTCAACGATCCGCTGAGGGGAGTGGATGCCTGCGAGCGAATCCTGCGAATCGATCTGCGCGCCGCCGGAGCGCATCAGCAACTGATCTGGTTCTACGCGATGACACTTCAGCGCGAGAAGCTGCTGCGCCAGATCCGCGCGGCAATCGAAGTGCAGCGCGAGCCGCGCGAAGCCTATGTCTACTTCTTTCTTGTGGACTCGCTGCGGTTGGGGAGTGCCGTGGAACTCAACGAGCGCTGGCTGAAGGCGGCTCCGGACGCGGAGCTGTTCCTCGTCGCGCGTGTGCTGCAATCGCCAGACTTGGAAACCGAGTCACCCGACACTCCAAACCCCGCCCCCGTTGGAGAACACCCCCAGTCGATGTCGGGGCGTTCCAAGCTGGAGTTGGTCGAGGAACTGTTGCACCGGTTTCCTCACAACATCGAGTTGCTCGCGTACAAGGCCGAGGACCGCATTGCCGCCGGCGACATCGACGGCGCGGCCACGCTGCTGTCGCAGGTGCCGGATGCTGCCAGGCAGGACAACCGGTTCTGGCGCATTCAGGGCTGGCTCCACGAATCGAACAACGAACTGGAGGAGGCGACTGCGGCCTATCGTCGAGCCCTCGAACTGCACGCTGTCGATTGGAACACCATGAATCGACTGGCTGTCGTCGAGCGGCGTCGGCAGAACATCGCCGAGGTACAGCGTCTGACCCAACTGGTGGAGCGAGCCAACGAGACTCGCCGAATCCTCCGGAAACTTCCGGCCGTGGAGTTGGTGACACCCGCGATCCTCGCCGAACTGGCGAAACTGTATCGAGAGAGCGGCGATCGAGAAATCGGACCGGCACTCGAACGCCGACTGACTCATGCCGAGGCCAGATGACTGCTGACAGCCAGCCGTTCAGGGCTAGCAGCCTGTTGAAAATAGAAGCCTGAAGCGCGAGCGAAGGATTGTTGAGTCTAAATCGTCCGAGTTTTCGACATCCTTCGCTTGCGCTTCAGG
>JAYTIB010000104.1:0-16429 GCA_043732205.1 Schlesneria sp.
TTCAAGTTCAATGGCGGTTCGCCAAAAGATGTAGCGTTGGCTTTAGCCGACGCGGTACGACATCTTGCGTGGGTTGAAACCCACGCCACAAAGACTCACAAGCTCGAAGCGGCGACGTTTCAACGCGGAGTGCCGTGTCGAAGTGTGGCATCATCCTTGCGCACTAAACAGTCCGCGCAGCGGCTCCCCATCGGCCAGATGATGCGGTCTGGAGAGCTGGTCGCGGATGTGACCCGACGCATCGAAGCCGAACCGCCAGTAGATGGTGGCTGCGAGATCCGCCGGCGTCGCGGGATCTTTGGCGGGATAAGCGCCGATCGCGTCGCTGGCACCGTGGACCGCGCCCCCCTGCACTCCCCCGCCGGCCAGCAGCACGCTGTAACAATCGGGCCAGTGGTCGCGGCCCGCACCACCGTTGATTTGCGGAGTACGGCCGAATTCCCCCATCGCCACGATCAACGTCGAGTCCAGCAGTCCGCGTTCTTCGAGATCACCGATCAGCGCTGCGAGCGCTTTGTCGGCGGGTGGGACCAGGTGGTCCTTGTGCAGTGCGAAATTGTTGGCGTGGCTGTCCCAGTTCTGCCCCTGCTGGCGGAAGTCGTACACGTTGACAAACGGCACCCCAGCCTCGACCAATCGCCGGGCGACCAGCAGATTCTGACCGCGCATGTGCCGGGCATGCCCCTGCCCCGTGACGTCCGCTGGATAGACACCGTAGCGCTCACGAGTCGCGGGGGCTTCCTCGGAAAGATCCAACGCGCGCCGAACTTTTTCGGAACCCAAAAGCTGATACGCCCTGTCGTAGTACTGGTCGAATCCCGCGGACGTCTTCGGTGGGACGCCGGCCTGCAGGGCCGACAGCAAATCGCGGCGCGAGCCGATCCGCCGCGTCGGCAGTTCCTGGCGGATCGACAGTTCCTCGGCGATGTAGTGCTGCTTGTCGGGATCGACCGTGACACGGAACGGATCGAACGCCGCGCCGAGAAACCCACCCCCCTGACAGGGAGTGGGGACGACATTGTGAAACACGAACGGCAGCGCCGCATGAGCCACGTCCAGCCTTCGGTCCCGCCACAGATAACTGAGCGCTCCGCCGTGACAGGGATGGAACTGGGGAATCGGCGCAAACTCCTCGCGATCCCCCTGAGCCGCCTGCCGACCGGTATGAGTCTCGATCGACGCCGAATCGTGCAGCCGGTTCGTGTGATGCATGCTGCGGACGATCGCGCAGTGGTGCATCACCCGCGACATGTTCGGCAGCAACTCGCTGACCTGCAGACCCGGCACTGAAGTCGCGATCGGCTGAAACACCCCGCGCACTGTGCTCGGAGCGTTCGGCTTGGGGTCATACGTTTCGAGGTGACTCGGCCCGCCATAGTAGAAGACAAAGATGCAGGCGCGGATGGACGACGGAGTTTTCACACCGGTCTGTTCGGCCCACGACTGCGCCCCCCAAAGCCCGCCCAGCGACAGAGCCCCGGCCCCGTTCAGTTGAACGAACCGGCGACGAGTCAGTTCCAGTGAACGGGGATCAAGCGGCATGGCCATCCTTCAGTAACCCGGGGCGTATGCGAAGTTCTGTTCAACGGTCTGAATTTAAGCTGTCGCAAATCCTAGCCAGTGGCGTTACCGAAACGCCTCTGCGCTTTCTCCGAAGTCGAGTGACTTCGATCGGGGGACCGAACTGAATGACGCGCGAGTGCCGACACCCAACAGCGGTCCACCATCCGGCCTATTCTTCGGCCTTGCGGGGCGTCACCATCTCGACGCTGACAAGCTGGTCACCGCGGCGGACGACGAGCTTGAGCACGTCGTTGGCTTCCAGGCGGCCCAGGTCATCCCTGAGCAGCTTGCACGACTGGACGAGGTTGTCGCCGGCGAACAGGATCAGATCGTTGGGAATCAGACCCGCCTTTTCGGCGAGCGAACCCGGCAGGACTCGGTCGATGTAGGCTGGCGTGCGGTTGATCACGTCCGGGATCGTGATGATGCCGAAGTCGAGCGGCTCGTAGCGGCGCGGGCGAGGTTTGCCGGGGCTGTCCTCGTCGTCGTTCGGGCGCTTCTTGGAGAAGTCGCCCGAGATGATCTGCTGGATCGTCTCCTTCAGTTCACTCACCGGCATCACGTAGTTCAGCCAGGTGTTGGTCTGCGTGTTCCGCAGCTCCTTGCCGATCATGCCGAGCAACCGGCCGTCTCCGGTGGTGAGCACGCCACCGGCCGCACCCGAATTGTTGGTGACGGCATCGACCACATAGACCGGACCGGTGTACGGCGATTCGAACGCCCCGCGCCGCGCGGCCAGCGAGGTCTTGGCCGAGATGACGCCGTGCATCACCGTGACCGGCTCGTCACCGGTGGCGACCTTGAAGGCGTTGCTGAATGCCAGGACGCGGGTTCCCGGTCCGGCCGAGATCGCTTCTGCCAGATCAAAGTGCGGCAGTCCCTCCGCTTCGATCTTCAGCACGGCCATGTCGAGCGGCGGTTCGGCACCCAAGACTTTGCCCAGATACCGGCGGCCGTCGTGGAGGACCACGTTCACCGTGTCGCCGTCGAGAATGTGACTCCAGACCGTCACGATGTGGCCGTTGGGCGAAACGAGAAACCCCGATCCGTACGCATGCAGCTTCTGACCGCCCCCCGCGCCGAAAATCTTGACGACCTTGGGTGACACCGCCGCGATCGATTCGACCGACGACTGCGCCCCGGCGGTTGCTCCGCAGGCAACGACGATGGCAAACAAACAGGCTCGAAGGGGACGCTGCATGATGGGGGCTCAGTTACCGTTACCGTTGTCGGACTTCTTTTCCGCGTCCGCCAGAACTTCCAGGGTCAGGACTTCGAAGGTCGCAAAGTCGGCGTCGCCGTGGCGGACGACGAACCGGCTCGGAAAACGCTTGCCGCCGAAGTCGCCAAAGTCCACGAAGCGGATTTCACACGGATCGACGTCGGCCCCCAGCAGGGAATCAAATCCGACAAACACGCCGTCGGCCTTGCGAAAATACCAGTGGCTTTCCACGCCCCCCTTCTTTGTCAGCAGCACATCCACCGGCACGCCGCGTCCGTCCAACGGCTGGCTGCCGACGTACGCGAATTCGGTGAACGATTCGGCCCCCTTCGTCAGCAGCAGTTTGAACTGGTGGAGCGCCGCCAGCAGTCCGCCGGAACCGGGGGGTTCGTCCAGAAAGTCCGCGGCCCCCTCCAGCGGTTGCAGGCCGGGACGGTTGGGCAGTTGCAGCCCCAGACCCTTGTCGGCCATCGTCAGCACGAAGTCTTCACCCGTCGTGGTCTTGCCGGTCAGCTTCCAGCGGCCCGACACGGAGCGCCAGCTTTGCAGCAGGTCCAGCCCGCGCAGGACGCGCTGTTGCTCCTGCTGATTGAAGTAGTAGTTGGCATAGCCGGCCTTCTTGACGAACAGCTTCTTGTATTCGGCGGGGAGTTCCTCCTTGGGGAGTTTCGCACCCGGCGCCTTGAAGGGATTCAGGTCGTCGGGGTTCGGCTTCGGTTTGCCGCGCGGCGCCTGCGGCTGCTTCGGCTTCAATTCCGATTCGCGATGCAGGGCGCGCAGTTCGACGACGACTTCCTGCTTCCGGCCGTCGCGGCGGTATACCAGCGGCAACGACCAACCCTTCGGATAGATCCCCAGAATGTTCTTGAACTGGTTGACACTGCCGATCGGCCGGCCGGCGAACGAAACGATTTCGTCGTCCTCGCGCAGCCCGCGCCGCCAGGCGGCGGATTGGTCGAGGATGGTGTCGACCACGACTTCGCGGTCCGATCCGGTCCGCACGGTCGCCCCGAGTGTGGCGTGGTCGACAACGTGTCCCCCGCGCAGGTGATCCATGAAGTGCTTGATCTGGTTGATCGAGATCGAGTAGCCGGCCCCCACATTCACGCGGCCCCGTTTTTCGACACTGATGCGACCGTTGATGCCGACCAGTTCCCCGGCCGCATTGAACAGCGGTCCGCCGGAATTACCGGGATTGATCGACGTGTCGACCTGGATGCAGTCGGTGTATTCGAGCAGCGTCCCGGCGGGATACTGATAGCGGTGGAGCCCGCTGACAATCCCCGCCGTGACGGTCGGTTGAAAGTCGGTGGCCAGCAGGAAGGGATTTCCCATGGCATACGTCCAGTCGCCGACGGACAGCTTGTCGCTGTCGCCCAGGGTCGCGTGCGGGAAGTCGTCGCGGCCCAGCAGCTTGACGAGCGCGACGTCACCAGTGGGGTCGATGCCGACGATCACGGCGTCGTACAGCCGGCCATCGTTGAGCCCGCACTTCATGAAATCACCACAGGCGCTGGTGACGTGAAAGTTCGACAGCGCGTATCCGTCGGCGCTGATCAGTACGCCCGATCCGCCACCGTTTCCATCGGCCGAGAAGATCGCCACGACCGAGGCGGCCACCTTGCGGACCACGTCGACGCGCTGCTGCTGGGCCTCCAGCACGTTGGCTTCCACGGCGCCGGCCGGACCGGCAACCGCCGCGACACACCAGAGCGTTCCCAAGGCGACAGCCAGGCGATTCCGTGTTCGACGCATATCGAGTCCTGTTTCCAATGGTGCCCGGCCGGGAGACATCTGAATCCCCGGGCGCTGGCAACCGACCTTACTTCACCACTTTGGCATCGGCCAGATGCAGCCAGTCGCCGATGTCGAGTTCATCCTCGCCGTAGCCAACGGTGATCTCCAGTTCGACGACACCGGTCACGTCGAGATCCAACGGCTGCGGCGCCTGACCCGCGCGGGCGGCCCCCTTGAACAGGACGCGGCCGTCGCCCTTGATCACCACGTCGACATTGCCACGGAACTTCTCGTTGATGCCGATGATCGTCTGAAACCTGCGATAGTCTCCGCCGATCCGGTACTTGAGCACCGTCACGGAATGCAGTGACAACCCCTTGGCGTAGGTCTTGGTCCCGAAGCTGATCGGCTGGCCGTCCATGCCGCGGTCGCGGCGGTATTCCCAGACGAAGTTGGTCTCGAAAAACGGCGTGTAACTGACGTCACGCGGTTTCATATCGGACAAGTAAGTGATCTTTCCCAGGGTGTAGTCCACAAGCTGTGCGCTGGTTGTCGGCACCGACACTTCGGTCCCCGAAACGAGCTTGATCTTCCAAGCGTCACCGTCCCACGCGACTGTCTTGGCGGCCAACCGATCACCGGAGGTCAAGTCGACGGTCGCCGCAATCTTGCCCGCCACAGCGTCTCGCTTGGAGTACACGATCCCGAAGACTCGTTCCCGCTTGACCGGGATGTCTTCCCCATCGAGTTGAAACTTGATGGTCGCCTCATCGAGAGAACCAATGACACCATCCAGATGGTCCAGCACGTCGTTCTTGCGAATCGCGATCTGATCCTTTTGGGACGTGCTTGTCCGCAACTGTTTCCAAGCGGAGTCCACCTTGGGCTCAGGCGGAGCGAACCGCACGCTCTGAATGGCCGTCAGGGGCAGCTTGAGTTCCCCCAGCACCGGATGCGTGACCCGGGCCTCGGTTGTCGTCGATGTGTACGCGGAGACCCGCAGCAGCGTCGCATCGACCAGCCGGACTTCGAACAGGGATTCCGTCGGAGCGGCGATTGCGGCGGCACCCGGCAGTCGGATCGCCAGCAGTTCCGCGGCGGCAAGCCGGGTGGAACCCGTCGGGGTCTTCAGCACGACTTCCTCGGCCGACAGTCGTTCGAGAGTGCCAACGTGCTGCTCACCATTGAGAGTCGCCACTTCCACCGGCGGCGCTGCGGCCGCAATCAACATGAGCAAGGCAGGCCAGGCGGTCATCGTCGCGTTCGTCCTCGATTGAAATATCGAACAGGTTAAGATGCACGGACAAGCGGCGCGAGTTACAACAGTCGATCAACACCGCCGCAAACCTTCGCAGGCCGAAAACCCGCCGCTTGTCCGTGTCGGCTTGAACCGCATGTTGGACAGGTTATGGATACTATTTGTGGTCTTACTTCTTCCGAAGATAAGCAAAGACGCATACTCCTATGACGAGCACGACAAGATTCGCTATCACAACAAATCGCGGTGTTCCATGGTCAACTTTGCGCAAATCGTCATTGGGTGCCGATTTGGTCTCCGGTGGTGTAAGCTTGTCACCATCCCACACGGCTTGAGGTATCGCTTGTGGGACAGGATCCTTGGTGGCTCTCCCAATGACAGGTTGGCCGACTTTGGGCTTCAAAGCCTCCAAGGAGAATTCTGAATCATGAATATCGATGTTGAACTCCGCATCGATTACATCCCAGTCCTCACGAATCCGAACGTCGTCGTCTCGGAATCGATAGAACTGGACTGTTTCCGGAAACCATATTCGCTGTTCGCCCCACTCCCGCACGCGGGATTCAATGACCTGTTTCATGCTTGAACCATCTTTGAGCATGCCAAAGAATTCGACTCGTACAATGCTGTGTGCCTTCGATGGCATGACCACATAGGTCACGGTTTGGCGATCAGAACGTGTATACTTGATTGCTTTTGCCGGAAGGCCGTCGATTTCGTGCTCGCTCTCACTGGATTCGAGTCTGTCTTCACGGCACAAGAAGTTGATCATTTGGGAACGGCACAAAAGATCCCAAGGCTGAGGAACGATTCCAATCGTCCGGAGATCGAAGACCAGATGCTCATACGGACCAGCGAGAGACGCGGGTCCATGCTGAATGGCAGACGTGGATTGCCTGTGTTCGCCTTGCGGTATGAAGCTGAAGTACTCATTTGGCGTGAGGATGATCTTGATTTCGCGGCGATCCTGGTCCGATGAAATGTCAGCAGAGTTTGAGGTTTGTTGCTCAAATCGAACGTGGCCATCGCGGAAGACGATGTTGAACTCGTGCCATAACTCCGTTTTTTGTGGCGGAATTTGCTCATGAAGTCGCATCCTGACGCGACCAGACTTGATCTGAAGCCTCGCTTCGAGCGCCCTTTCTTCAGTATCCGTAACCAAACTCGGCTGAGCAAACAAGTACGGATTACAAGTGATCGCAACAAGAAACACGAGCCAGGAGAATCGAGTGATGCACATGTAAGTTCTCGGAGTGACGGCGATCTATTCGGTGATTCCGCGTTGCATTGTCACACTCTCGTCTTGGGTTTGTGGTGCCGTTCGGCGTACAAATGAAGCCGGGGGATGCATGGAAGCGGAGTCATGATGGGTATCCATTCAATCGAGCAGAGACGCCCTGTTGATTGGCACGTATTTGTGTTCATATCCCAATTACAAGATGTGTATAACGCACAAGGCTGATCGACTCGTAGTAGCCCAATTACCCAGACATTGCAATAGGTGTCTTGGAATGGACGTACCACTTCACAGCCGCGAGCGACAACCCATACTGGAATTCTCGACCGGGCACCTTCACACGACGGTTCAGTTACTGGGTTCCCGTTGGCGTCCAGCAATGGTATGCCCGTTATCGTCAGAATCGGGCTACTACCGAAGATCGTGACACAATCATCAGGATCATCAAACTCGGCGCGGGTACAATCCCAAGCGTCTCCGCATTGTTCAAACCACCAGCGAGGCACATGTGAGTCGCATGGCTGCATCGGTCCCACTTGTGCGTGTGCAACACACACCAAGGCGACGAGTGCGCTAGTATGGAACAAGTACTTAAGTCGAAGATTGACGTAATTTGCACGACTCATGTTTCCAGAACTCCGATCGAGTGAGTGGATGGATCCTTGACGGACGGGCATCAATTATTGTCTTGCGGTAACGATGTATCGACGACTCCATTCAGGTCCAAGCCAATCCAATGTCGATTGTTATCTCCTAACGTGTAGCAAAGGGAAAGCGACCGGAGGATTGTCGCCGGTTTCGAGGGAGCGTCGAGATCGACCAACAGTTCGACTGTTTCGCCGGGCAATGCGATTGCGTTTGAGATTCGCGGACGCGCGCATCCACAACTTGTCGCGATGTCGCAAATGTGGAGTTCATCTGAAGTGTTGTTTTCTACACGAAATGTCGCGGTAACCGTCGTTCCGGGTAGCAAGCGGCCGAGGTTCAACTTTTCGGGAGTAACTGTGATGCCCGGATTGGAACTCATCCGCGCTGCCGTGGCGGTAACTTCTTGAGGTTGATATCTCGATAGTCGGTACAAGTTTGATGCTGCATAAAATGATGCGGCAACTGCTGCATACTTTGCACAAACAAGGACGATTCGGGGCCGCCTGGTTCTTGTGTCGTTCATGAGTGCCTCAGAGCGTTGTTGGTCGAGTAATCGCGATGTCCCTCGAAAGGGCATGAATTACGAGTGGTATGGTTGTTCGATTACCTTGGAGTTTCGCCACCCACAACAGGTGGAGGTTACTTCGGCTTCGCGATCCGTTCGGTTTGCTTGCGGAAATACTGGTCGATCGCGCGTTGGTAGTGGGACGGGAAGTTGCGGTTCAGGTCACTCTTGGCCTTCGCCTGATCCTTTTCCGGCAGGTTGCCCCACTGGCCGTCTTTTCCGAATTTCTTTTTGTCGACATTGCCGGGCGCCTCGGCCCCCTTGACGCTGCTGTCGTTGGCGGGGTTGCTGGATTCATTGCTGTTGCCACCCTGCCCGTCACCGCCGCCTCCGCCACCGCCCCCCTGCTGTTGTTCGATCTTCTTGATGATCTCGTCCAACTCGCTGATGATCCGCTCCTGAACCCCCTGCACCTTTTCGCCGGCGCGGCCCAGATCGAGCCGCCGTTCGGAATCGCTCATCAACCGGGCGACTTCACCGAGCGATTTTTCCTGCAGAGCCTGCAGGTCGGCCTGCATCAGCGTCGCGGTGGCCGAGTACCGGACCGGCACCCGTTCGACATTCTTCAGCAATTGCTCCAGCGATTGCAGGGCCGGTTTGACATCCAACAGTCCCTGCTGGGCGACCGCCTTGAAGAAAAACAGGCTGGCGGGATCGACCACGCGGCGGGGATCGACCGCACTCAACTGCTCAACCGCCTCATCAAACATCCGGCGTTCGACAAGATAACGACCGTAGAACAAGCCGAGGTTGGCGGTCAGAAATGGGTCGCGACCGGGCTGCTTCAAAAACGCCCCATCGGGCGGCAACAGGACCGCGCTGGTCGCATTGCAGGCGGTCACGAGTTTGGCGGCATCGGCGTCGACGACGGCAAACGATCGCACCACCAACTCCAGCACCCGGTCGGCCTCTTCGGAGACGATGTCCGCGCCCCAGATTGCGGCGAGTTGGGCCTTCTGTTGCTCGGTGAAGTTCGGCTGCGCTGCGGCCCATGTCAGGACTTGGCTGCGGGCGTCGTCGAGTTTCGACGGCGCATAAACCTCGTTCGCACTCCACGCCGGAGCAACCACCGCGACACACAGCACGAACGACAGTGAGAGAACCTGCATCCGCATGATGAAACCTTCGCTGAAAATTCCGATCGATGAATCACCGAAACCGCGCGTGACCAACAGTCTTAAATTTGCAATTTGAAATTTGCACTTCTCAATTTGCAATTCCCTGCCCCGGATCATTCATTCTTCCCGGTCGCCAGATCATGCGTCGCGCGCTGGACTTTGGCCTGCCGATCGGACAGTTGTTTGAGTTGCGAGACGACATCCACATCCAGCGCCTGTTCACCATCGACGAGCCGGCCCATTTGCTTGGTGCGGCGGTTGACACGGTACTGCAACGATCGGAGCATCTTCAGCTCGGCCAGCTTGTTGACCAGCGGAGGCGGCTGTTGCTGCTGTTGCTGCTGCTGTTGAGGCGGCTGGTCCTTCTTGTCCTTGAGCTTCTCGAGTTCCTTCTGCAGGGCTTCGAGGATCTCGCGCAGCGACTCGACTATGTCCTGCTCGATGTTCTGGGTGATCTCGCCGACATCGGCCCGTTCCAACCGGCGCGCCACGGTCAGCATGTCATCACGGATCTGCTCGACCGCCTCCGGGAAGGCGACCGAGGAACCTTCTTCCCGCAGCAGCGTCAATGCCTTGGCGGCCAGCAGCGAGATCTCGTCCTCGTTCCGGGCCAGTTCGACCGAGCGGTTGCGGTGACGGTCGGAACGCTTGTCGAGCGGGACGGCGTGGATGCCGATCGTTCCGTTGTTCACCGCCTCTTGTCGCAGCAACATGTCGCGGAAGCGGGCTTCCAGCGCCGCCAGCACCATCGCGCGTTCTTCCTCACGCAATTGGCGGAGGATTTCCTCCAGCTTTTCCTTGGCCTTCAGCAGATCGGCCAGTGCCTGGTCCTGGTTGTCGGAGGCCTTGGCGTTGCGTTTCTGCTTGAGTTCCTCGATCGCCCGGTCCATCTCCTTCTTGGCCTTTTCGATTTCATCGCGGCCGGCGGTCTTGTCGGGCTTTTGGTCGTCACCGCCCGGCTTTTGATTGTCCGGCTTCTGGTCGTCCGGTTGCTGACCATCCGGAGGTGGCTGGTCCTGCGGCTGACCCGGCTGCGGCTTGCCCGGTTTGGGTTTGCCGGATTGCGGCTTGCCCGGTTTCGAGTCACCCGGCTTGGCGTCCTTCGGGTCACCCGGCTTCGGATCACCGTCCTTCGGATCACCGTCCTTCGGATCGCCGGGCTTCGCATCGCTTGGTTTTGGATCGCCCGGCTTGGGTTCTCCGGCCTTGGGATCTTTTGGATCTTTAGGTGTCCCCGCCTTCGGATCCTTGTTGCCGGGCTTGTCTGCGTCTTTGTCCTTCTTGCCATCCTTGCCCGACGGATCCTTGGAGTCTCCCGGCTTGGCATCCTTGGGATCACCGTCTTTAGGATCACCGTCTTTAGGATCGCCGTCTTTAGGATCGCCGTCCTTCGGGTCGCCGCCTTTGGGATCTCCATCCTTGGGATCGGGCTTCTTGTCGGTCGACTTGTCTCCTGGCTTCGACTTGTCGTCCCCCTTTTGCTTGTCGGTCTTCTTTTGCGCGTCCTGGCCGTCGATCTTGTTGACGAGCTTTTGGGTGCCGTCGGCGACCTGCTTTTGTTGGCGTTGCAGGTCATTCGGATCGCCACCGCGCTCGGTGTTGACGCGCGCGTCGGTCTGCTTGGCGATCAGGTTGTTCACATCCTTGATCAGATCCTTGATCCTTGCTCGTTCCTTTTCAATCTCGTCGCGGCGGTCCTCGCTCATCAGCAGTTGCAGCACCGCCTGCATGTGGACGATGACTTCCTCCTCGCGCTCGATGGCGTCGCCGAGTTGATCCTTGCGGAGGATCTCGGCCAGTATCCTGAGCTGATCCTGCACCCGTCCTTCCTGGCTCTTGCCAATCGCCCGGGTGAGCAACTCGGCGCGCTGGGGATCGCTCTTGCGGAGGTATTCGGACAACTGCAGCAGCGTCTCCTCGAAGCGGCGATACCGCATCGTGATCACTTCCTGAGAGCTGGCCAGCGGAGCCGGCGCTACGGCACCGGGAGCGGCGGGCGGATCCTTTGCGGGTGGAGCCTGGGTCGGCGTTTCCTGGGCCGCAGTGACTGAGACCAGCCCGACGATCAGAGTCAGACTCAACAGACTCCGGAACAAAGCGAATGCCACAGATTTCATCGCTCGATCTCCTTCACTGACCCCAGATTTCTTCCGGCCGGGCCGACACGGCGGACGACCAAACCGCGCCCAGTATATCCTCGACCAGCCGCCACGTCGCCATCCGTTTTTCCCGCGAACCGCCTGAAAATCGGCCTGTTGTGGCTCCCCGAAAGAACCGGAGTGACTGACGCCACCCGGCTCGGGAGAGACCCAAGGGACGAAGAGGACGGATTCAAAATCCATCCCACGCCCGCTATTCCAACAGACCCTTGATGGCGTTTTCCTTCCGTTTGCGCTTCGTTTCCTCCAACAGATCCTGCTGGGCCTTGATGTTGGCCTTCAGTTGCTCCACCACCTCGTGAAATTTCGCGAGTTCCCGCATCTCCGCCAGGATCTGCTCCATGCTTTGAATCATCGAATCCAGCACATCGGCCGCCTCATCCATCGGGCCGGTGGGATCGGTCTTCTTATCGAGTGCCAGCTTGAACAACCCAAGCGCCGCGTCGACCGCCGGGTAGCTCGTTTCGTTGATTCTCCGCAGGGGCGCGATGATCCGATGATCGAGTCGTTCCAGCATCAGCGGCGTGTCGGCCGCGTTGTTGACCAGCTCTTCCCGGATGTCGGCGAACGACGTTTCGACGCCGGACGTTTCGATGGCGTTCTTGCGGACGGCATGCAGCGACCGGTCGGCACACGCCGCCAGCCCCTGATTCAGGACAGTCAATGCTTCGGCATCCGGACGGGCGCCATCGCGTTTCAATTTGGCCGCCTCGTCCGCCTTTTCGCGCTGCGTCTTCACCTCCTGCCGGGCCTGCTTCAGTTCGGTGATGATCTGTTCAAACCGTTTGCGGATGTTGATCTCGCGGGCATACAGCATCGACAGCAGTTCCTCTTCGGACACGATGGTGAAGACGTACTTCATGCCCAACGCGCGATGCGCCGGCAGTTCCGAGGGCGCGTCAACCGTCGGCTTGGCCGTATCTGCTCCCGTGTCCGCGGTCGTGGCCGCGACCGTCTTCGACGGTGGCAGAGTCCGCTTCGCTTCGGCCACCGTGCATCCATCCAGGGCCGAGACGACGACCGTCAACCGCTTGCCGATCGACAGGTCCAGCGGGAGCACATCAAACCGTTCGAACGACTCGGTCTCACTGCGGCGCAGTTCAAACTCGCGGAGACTGGTCTTGGGCGGAGATTGAAGCATGCGGGGAAGCCAGGCCTGACCGTCATCGACCCGGTAATCAAACCGCGACGAGACGACACCGTAATCATCCGCCAGCGTGCCGGCGATCGGGATGCGGGCCTTGCGGGTGATCGACGAGCCGATCCCCCGCAACGCGGTCGTGACGACCGGCGGCTGGTCGACGATCCCGTTGATGGTGAACCGGGCGGGAGTGACGCTGGTAATTCCATCCTCGTCCTCCAGCATGATGCGGATAGCGGTGTCGGGAGGCAGCGGCAGTGGGAACGCCAGCGGCTGCTTCGATTCCGCCGCGCTGCGCAACATGTCGGGCAGCTTCGCGGCACCGTCGGGAGCGAGCACGAACGGCAGCGCCACGACATCGCGATTGGACGACCAGATCGCCTGGATCATGGCGTCCGGCCAGGGAACCACGATCTCAGGACGGCCTTCCTGCGATTTCAGTCCGATGGTCGCAATCGGTTTGCCGGGGCTGGCTGAGCCGGGGGCGTGCAACTCGATCTCCCAGTGTTCCGGTCCCGCGTCCCCTTCAATCCGCACATGCCGCAACGGCTTGTTCGCGGCCACGTCGAGAACGAAGTCTGTCGCCAGCGGAAGGGACGTCTGTGCCCCGTTCACCTGTTGCTTCGTGCGGATGATCTGTCCGGCCGACCGTTGATTCAGGCCGGTGTACCCGGGGAACAGGCAATGCAAGGTGATTTGACCGACGTCGGGTGGCTGAACGACTTGAACGCGATAAGGCGTCGCGTTGGTGAAGTCGCCACCGGTCACCCAGAGTTCCGCGTCGTCGAGCAATCCGGGCAACGTGTGCCGGAACGGTTGGTCACCCATCCGGGTCAGGTTGACCCGCACCGTCCCGCGTCCGTTGGCCAGCCGCGCATCGAGCCGCACCTGCGAGGGCGCGATCTTCCCCTGCGGCACGTCGACCTGCAGCGACAGATCGGTCCCCTTGGCGTGCTTGTAGTGGCCGTCAACAAAGTCGCGCAGCCGGTCACCGGGTTGCACGACGACCCGGACGATCAGTTCCGTTTCCCGCGGCCAGTAGCCATCGCGCAGACTGAGATACCCGGCGATCCAGCGTTCCATCGCCGCCGTATTCGCCACGGCCAGGCAGAGGATTGACGCCACCATCACACTGGCGGTGATGATCGCCCGGCGAATCGGCCCCTTGTCGAAGACCCCGCCCAGATCCAGCGTGCTGGCAGTGCGTGCGGCGTCGACAATCGTCTGCCGGAGCATCGCCGCCGAGACCGGGCTTCCTTCCGGCGGCCGTCCATCGGCGGCTTCAACGGCGGTGATCAGCCGATCATCCAACTCGGGGAACCGCCGCTCCAGCACTAGGGCCAGCGCCTTGGCTCGCAACGACCGCAGCAGTCGCAGCGCCACCCACGCCACCAGACCGAATGCCAGCGATCCGATGCCGGCGACGAGAACCGTCGCGCGAAACCAGCGGGGCAACTCCAGCCGACTCAGCGAGAAGTAACACCAGTCGATCAGGAAGCTGCCCCAGAACAGCGTGCCCAACAGCGCGATCACCAGGGCCAGACCTTCCAAAAACACGTACTGGCGGATGCGTGACCGCAGGCGGTTTAGGACCGCGGCGGCCTCGGGGGGGAGTCCCGATTGGGGTGCAGGTTGTGGGCTGTGAAGACTCATTGCGAATTTCTCGTTTAACCGCGTGGGCATCGCCCCGCGCGGCATTTGACACCGACCGCCGACTCCATCATCGACGCGCGGGGCGATGCCCACGCGGTTAAACGAACCAGACAAGGTCGTGGTCCCGACCCCGTGGTCCGGACGAGCAGTTCATCATCACGGCAACGTTCACGCCAGCTTGAGCAGCTTCCTTGTCAGCCATTCGGCCGACAGCAGTCCGACCAGCAGATACATCACCCAGTCACGGTCCCACAGCGTTCGCAGACGCTCGGGGATATAGAACAGTTCCCCGCGATTGGGGAGCAGCGCCGGCAATTCGGCGGCCGCCGATTCCAGGGGGAGATACTGACCACCCGTGTCGCGCGCCAGTTCCGTCAGCAGCCGGACGTTTTGACGGATGTTTTCATCCTCCAGCTTCGGCGTCGCCACGATGACCTCCGCGTTCAGCCGCTCGCGCGAATCCGGCAGTTGCAGTTCGAGCTTGTACGTCCCCGGAACACTGGCCCGGAAGTCACCGACGTATTCGCCCGGCTGCGACGGTTCGCGCCGCAGTTGGCGGACGGGAGTGAGCGGGCGGCCACTGGGATCGAACAGGTCGAACGCGACGCTGTCCGCTTCCATCGGTTTGAATTGCGAATCGAGCAGCCGGGCGAAGACGCGGACGGTTTGCCCCAGCGTGACCTTCTGACTTTCGGTGCGCAACGAGCCGCGCTTGACTCCCTTCTTCGTGCGTCCCTGGGCGATCTCGCGAATCAGCTTGATCCAGAACCGGTCGTAGTCCGCATCGCTGACCGATCGCAGCCGCCACATTTCCGCGCTGCCCAAGTAGAACGACTGGCCCCGGCCGACGTTTTGCGATGCCATCAGGACTGGTGGTTCGGTCGCGGCGCGCGGATCGGAGAATCGGGCATAGACCCGCGCGGCCGCCTTGTGCCCGCCCGTCGGATACGCCCGATAGAAACCGGAGAATTCCTTCCAGCGCGCGGCCGAGGTCACCGGGTCGTCGGTCAACTGCAGGAAGCCGGCCCCCTGCCCTTCCGGAGTAAACGCGATCGGCCACGGCTGGCTCGAATCCTGGTCGAACCGCGCCGCCGAGAAGTACGAACTGAGCACCACCGGATAGAGTTGGCGCAACGGCTTCAACTCGTCGTCGATCTCGTCGATGCCGTCGCTGCCCGAGGCGACCTGCTGCGTGTTGACGTCACCCGCCACCAGGATCAGCCCCCCCGATTCGTCGGCGACCCAGTTGTACAACAGCGGGATCGCATCGGACGGGATCGACTTCCAATCGGGATCGAAGGCGATCACGGCATCGTAGTCGTACAACTCTTCACGCGTGGCCGGGAACGCCAGCAACAGCTTGTTCGACTCCTGGCTGGTCCCCGGCACGCCGGTTTGCAGCAGCACATCCACGTCGAATGACTTGTGCCGGAACAGCAGGTTGCGCACGAACTGGTAGTCGCGCATCGGACCGCCCGCGGCGAGCAGCACCTTGGTGGGCCGGTCGAAGACGGTGACCGACGGCGTCTGAATGTTGTCCTGCACATTGAACTCCGCAACGGGCACAACCGGGGTCGCCTTGACCGTGTAGTTGGTCCTGCCGGCGAGGGTGGGCGTGCGGGGAAACACCACTTCGATCCGACAGCCATCCTCCAACAGCGTGACGGTCTTCTTTTCGACCAGCGTGGGATCGCCCTCTTCTCCGTCACCCAGGGCCAGCAATTCCACGTCGACCTGCCGTCCCTCCAGCCCCTGTCCCTGCACGAAGACTTTGATTTCATACGGGTCGTTGATCGCCACGTCGGTCGGAGCGGCGACTTCCGCGATGGCGAGGTTGACCGGCTGCCGCGTGGTGCCGGTTCCGACCGTGATCAACCGGGTCTTGGTGGCGACCGCCCGATCATGCGCGGTCACCGTGTCGACACCGGCGTTCGACGCGCCGTCGGTCACGACCACGATCCCGGACAATGTCCGTCCCGCCGATTGCCGGATCAACTCGGCGAGACTTTCACCCAGCCGTGTTTCCAGTCCGCGCGGGCGGATGGTTTCACTCCAGTCGAGCGGCGTCTCGGGCTTGGCGGTGGATGCCGCGCCGGTGGCCGATGCCGGCTTCGCACCGCCATCTGCG
>JAYTIB010000105.1:0-6358 GCA_043732205.1 Schlesneria sp.
CAGGAACAGGAAGACGCGCTGTACGTCTACTCGCAGGAGTTCGAGTGGGAAGGACAGAAGTTCGTCCGCAGCGGTTTCCTCGGCCGCGTTCGCTTGGAAGAGTTCGGCACAGGGAATGTGTTCCCCCATGAACAGACACTGTCCGGCCCCAAGGCCGACCGGCTGAAACTGATCAAGGCAACGAACGCCAACTTGTCACCCATCTTTGGCCTGTATCCCGATGAGAACGCCGACGTCCAGCAAATCCTGGATGACACCTGCCTGACGCTGACGCCGAACGTCGCGACCGATCATCTGGGCGTCGTTCACAAGGTGTGGGTGGTGACCGACCACAACGTGATCAGCAAGGTGAAGTCCGGCGTGCGTGAGAAGCCGGTGTTCATCGCCGACGGCCACCACCGGTACGAAACGGCCTTGAATTACCGCCGCGAACTGCAAGCTTCCGGCAAGTTGAACGACGACTTCGCCGCTCCGAACTTCGTGCTGATGATGTTCGTGGGGATGCAGGATCCGGGCTTGCAGATCCTGCCCACGCACCGCTTGGTGTCGGGCCTGCCGAACATCACGTCGGCCGAGTTGCAGGAGTGCCTGGCGGCACACTGCGAAGTCGAAGTGATCGGCACCGGTGACGATGCCGCGCGCGACACGTGGGAAATGATCGAATCGGACGGCGAACAGAACGTCTTCGGCTTCGGCACGGCCGCGGACAACACGTGGCTGCTGGCTCGCGTGACCGATGCCAGTCCGATGGCAACGCTCGCATCCGAGCACAGTGCCGCATGGCAGTCGCTGGGGGTCAGTCTGCTCCACAAGCTGCTGCTCGATGAACTGATCTTCAAGCAGTTCGGTGGCGATCCGAAGTTTCAGTACGTCCATCGGCTGGACGAAACCACGACGGCGCTAAATGCGAAGTCGCACCAACTGGGCTGCCTGGTCGCCCCCGCGACCATCGAACACGTCCGCGAAATCGCCGCTGGCCGCGAAACGATGCCCCCCAAGAGCACCTACTTCTACCCGAAGCTGCTGTCGGGTTTGGTCGTCCACTCGCTGACGTAGCTGGCTGTTGAAATGCGTAGCTTGGACGCCTCGTCCGAGCGAATCCCCACTGGAAACGCACGGACGAGGCGTCCGTGCTACGTCTTTTTCAACAGGCTGGCAGACCGGCACGTTGAGCCCCGCGGCCGATCGAACCATCGGCGTCCGGCGAAAGTGCGCACCCACTTTTCCGGCGGCATCCGCCAACGTGACGATCGCCTCACACCGCGATATACTCTGCGACCCATCGAGGCGGCTTGTCATTTTCGGGGGCTCCAGGTGCCCGAACCGGTGAGCGGCCAAGGCACGCCGACGATGATCACACGGCGTCACAGTCTGTCACAAAAGACGTTGCAACAGGACGAACACACATGGCGGGATTGGCGATTGCTCCGGGAGTCACCCGGGTCGGCTGGATTGGCACGGGGGTGATGGGTTCGAGCATGGTCGGCCATCTGATGACCGCCGGGTACTCGGCCACCGTCTACACGCGAACACCGGCAAAAGCCGAGGCGCTGATTCGTCGCGGGGCGACGTGGGCCAGTTCGCCGCAAGCCGTCGCCGAACAGTCCGATGTCGTGTTCTCGATCGTCGGCTTTCCCAGCGATGTCCGCGAAGTGATGCTCGGCGCGAACGGGGCACTCGTCGGATCGAAGCCGGGAAATGTGCTCGTCGACATGACGACCAGCGAACCGTCGCTGGCGGTCGAAATCCACACCGCCGCAAAAGCCAAGGGCGTTCACAGTGTCGATGCCCCGGTTTCCGGTGGCGACATCGGTGCGAAGAATGCCGCGCTGTCGATCATGATCGGCGGCGAGAAGGAGGTTGTCGACGCGCTGCAGCCGCTGTTCGCCGCGATGGGGAAAACGATCATCCACCAAGGTGCCGCCGGTGCCGGCCAACACACGAAAATGGCGAACCAGATCCTGATCGCGACCAACATGATCGGTGTCTGCGAGTCGCTGCTGTACGGCTACAAGGCGGGACTCGATCTGCCGACGATGCTGCAGTCGGTCGGTCCCGGCGCGGCGGGAAGCTGGTCGCTGAACAACCTCGGCCCGCGGATCATGAACAACAACTTCGATCCCGGGTTCTTCGTCGAACACTTCATCAAGGACATGGGGATCGCGCTGGCCGAAGCGAAACGCATGGGCCTGTCACTGCCCGGCCTCGCCCTGGGCGAGCAGTTGTACTTGTCAGTCAAAGCCAAGGGCTGGGGCCGGAACGGAACGCATGCGCTGATGCTCGCTCTGGCCGAGATGTCGGGGATTGACTGGCGGAACCGGAAGTGACATTGAGGAAGGACGGAAGAAATGGTGGCGTCTTTGTTCCCCGGTGCGAATGATCTGTTTGACGAAGAGGTTCCCGCTGACGAAGCGGAGGAACTCCTTGAAGCGGAATCCGACGAGTCGTTTCCCATCGAGTATTCGCTCACCAGCTACGGCGCGGACTATCCGGTGGATGGGTTGGTGAAACGCATCAAATCGGGGGCCATCTTCATTCCGAAGTTTCAACGCAGTTACGTTTGGAACATTTTCAAGGCATCCCGATTCATCGAATCTCTGCTGCTCGGACTGCCTGTTCCGGCGATTTTTCTCTCACGCGAGATCGACAGTCAGAAGCTGCTGGTCATCGACGGACAGCAACGGCTTCGTACTTTGCAGTACTTCTATGACGGTGTTTTTGCTCCGCAGAAGGTCGAATTTGCTCTCAAAGGGGTCTGCCGACATCTGATCGACAAAACCTACGCGACGCTCAGCCAGGACGAACGCCTTCGGCTGGACGATTCGATTATTCACGCCATCGTCGTCAAACAGGAAGAGCCGAACGAATCGGGGGGAACCGAAGGAAGCCCGAGCAGCGTTTACCACATTTTCGAACGGTTAAATACGGGTGGAGTTCTGCTGCATCCCCAGGAAATTCGATCCTGTATCTTCCATGGCCCGTTCATTGATCTGTTGCAAGAATTGAACGATGTCCCTTCGTGGCGGAAGTTGTTTGGCAAATCGAGCACGCGAATGCGTGACCGGGAACTCATCCTCAGATTTTTGGCATTGTTCCACGACAGCGATCATTACCAGCGGCCGATGAAAGAGTTTCTGAACGGATTCGCCAAGAAGCATCGACAGTTGTCACCCGCTCAAGCAACCGCGTTTCGGCAAACGTTCGTTGGAACAGTTGATG
The DNA here is from genome assembly GCA_043732205.1 of Schlesneria sp. Classification (GTDB taxonomy): domain Bacteria; phylum Planctomycetota; class Planctomycetia; order Planctomycetales; family Planctomycetaceae; genus Schlesneria. The sequence continues at coordinate 3,220 of JAYTIB010000105.1, forward strand.
GAGTTCTGGATGCATTGGGAGAAGCGGCCTTCCGTCCATCGCGTGTTGTGAACGCGGCCGTCGCCGATTCAGTTTGTGTTGGCATGGCGCGTCGCCTTGCGCGCGGTCCCATCTCCGACAAGTTGCTACTTGCCGAACGATTCAAGCAATTGCTGAACACAGTCGGTTTCTTGGACGCGATCACAACCAGCACCACCAATGAGGAAAACGTTGAGGAAAGGATTCGTCTGGCGACCGAAGCGTTTGGTGGTGTGCCATGAGGGCCGTTGACCTCGTCCGGCATAAGGATCGTCTGGATGCCATGTTTCAACAGGTGAAGCGGATCCAGTCGGACCCGGCCATGATTTCGCATTGGTCCCGTTATTTGTGCGTGTTGGTGTCGGGGTTCATTGAGGTTTCGGCTCAGTCAATTTTGACGAAATTCGCCGAAACTCAAGCCTCGCCGCCGGTGGCATTCTTCGTCTCTCGACGAATTCGTGACTTGATGAACCCGAAGATGGGGAAGATTCTCGACGTGATTGCCGACTTCGACCCGGGGATAAAGGATGAGATCGCCAAGCTTACCGAAGGTGAACTGCGAGATGCGGTGGATGGCGTCGTCCAGAACCGAAACAAGATCGCTCACGGAATTGAGATTGGAATCGGATTCGCGACAATCGAGAACTACTACCACTCGATCATCAAAGTCGTCGAGTTGATTGAATCCAAATTTCCCGCAAAATAGGAACATAGGAGACACGATGGCACGCAAGGGCGAACAGTTTGCAGGTCTGACCGTGGCGATCGTCACGCCGTTCCGGGACGGGAAAGTGGACGAGGTGGCGCTGCGGAAGGCTGTGGACTGGCAGGTCGCGCAGGGGACGGATGGTCTCTGTCCGGTCGGCACCACGGGGGAATGCCCGACGTTGTCGACCGCCGAGCACGAGCGGGTCATCGCGATCGTCTGCGAGCAGGCGGCGGGCCGCATCAAGGTCATGGCCGGCACCGGTTCGAACAGCACCACCGAGGCGATCGAACTGACGAGGTTCGCCAAGTCGGCCGGAGCGGACGGCGCGATGATGGTCGCCCCGTACTACAACAAGCCGACGGGTGAGGGCTTCTATCAGCACTATCGCGCCGTGGCCGAAGCGGTCGACATTCCGATCATCCTGTACAACATCCCCGGCCGCACTGCCAAGAACATGGAGCCCGACGTCGTGGCGCGGATCGCCGAGATCCCCAGCGTCGTCGCCATCAAAGAGGCGACGGGATCGATGGACCAGGCGTCGCAGACGCTGGCCCTCACGAACCTGACCGTTCTTTCGGGCGACGACAGCCTGACGCTGCCGCTGTTGTCGATGGGGGGGAGCGGAATCGTGTCGGTTGTGGGCAACATCGTACCGGGCGACATGCTCCAACTGTTGAAGGCATGGAATGCCGGCAACGTCGCCGAAGCCCAGCGGTGGCACTTCAAGCTGTTCACGCTGTGCCGCGACATGCTGGGGATCGCCACGAATCCCATTCCCGTGAAGATCGCCATGAAGATGCTGGGCCGCGACACGGGCGAACTGCGTCTGCCGCTGACACCGCTGTCGGACGCCGAGGAGACCCGGCTGCGCAAGACGCTGACCGCGTATGGGCTGCTCTAGCGATCATACGGACAAGAGTGCGGGGGCTGACGCCCGATGGCACTCACTTTAGGTAGCCACGGTCGCCAGACCGTGGGATTTCGACAGCAACTGTGCTATGCCCACGCTCTGGCGAGCGTGGCTACAAGACAAAGTGAGTGCCATTGGGCTGACGCCGCACGGCTCACCGGAAGAAGTTTTTTCGTATTCAACATTTGTGGACTGAGTGACGGGAGACGCGAGCATGATCTTCGGCTTCGGCAAGGCACGGGATGACGATGATGACGACGAAGATGAGGACGAGGAAGAAGAGATCGACCTCGTCAATTTCCAGGGGGCGGTGAACGGCAAGTCGGCGGACTTGGCCGCGAATGCGCGGCTGGTCCAGGCGGCCTTGCTGCCGACCCGCGAGATGGTCACCGACGCGATTGACCGGCGGGCCGAGTTGATCCGGCTGGAGATCAAGGGTGAAAAGGCGCAGACGGCACTCACCGTCGATGGCATGCCTTACGCGGGCAGCCGCATGCCGAAGCAGCAGGCGGTGGCGATCACCCAGATGATGAAAGTTCTGGCCGGGTTGGATGCCAAGCTCAAGGGGAAGCACCAAGTCGGCGGCATCAAGGCCGAATTCAAGGACACGAAGTACGAGTTGACGGTCGATGTGGCCCCGCAACCGGATGGCACGGATCGCCTGACGGTGCGCCTGCGCAACATGAAGCTGAAGCTCGACACTCCCCACGAACTGGGATTCGCCGACGGGATCAGGGCGCAGATTCGCGAACTGACGTCGCACCGGCGCGGCATCATCGTCGTCTGCGGTCCGACGGGATCGGGCGTGACCACCACCCTGTATGCCGTGGTCCGCGGGATCGACGTGTACCTGTTTTCGATCTACTCGATCGCCGACACCGGCACCCGCGAGTTGCTCAACGTCAAACAGTTCGTGCCGAACGAAGGCGACGACCTCGAAGCCACCTTCATGCGCATGATGCGCGAAGAAGCCGACGTCGTGATGACGAAGCCGATCCGTGATGCGGAGATGACCAGGCACTTGATGACTGTCGCCGACCGGATCTGCATCGTCGCGGAAATGTCCGCCAAGGATGCCGCCACCGGGATCTGCCAACTGGCCGAATGGTCGGGGGACCGCAAGCTGGCCAGCGAAACGATCGACGCGGCCTACAGCAGCAAGCTGATCCGAATCCTCTGCACCAGTTGCCGCGAGGCCTTCCGGCCGAATCCCAAGCTGCTCGAAAAAGTCGGTCTGCCGCCGGAGACGAAGGTGCTGTACCGCAAGGGCGAGCCCCTGGTCGACGAAAAGACCGGCGAAGAAGATCCCCCGTGCGAGAAGTGCGACGGCATCGGCTATTACGGCCGGGTGGCGATGTTGGAAATCGTCGTGGTTTCCGATTTGATTCGCAAACTGATCGCTGAGGGAGCCACCGCCGACCAGATCAAAGTGGCCTCCCGCTCAGAAGGGGGCCTGACGTTTCACAAGGACGGATTGCGCCTGGTCGCGGAAGGCAAGACGT
>JAYTIB010000106.1:0-6353 GCA_043732205.1 Schlesneria sp.
CAAGCCGTTGTTCACCATTGAAGAGATCCGCGAGATCAATCCGCAGCGGTTCGAGATGGAGCAACTGTCCGGCATCCTGTCGGTCGACCGGGAAGCGCACGGCCTCGTCGGGTACAAGGACATTTCTCCGAACGAGTTCTGGGTGCGGGGTCACATGCCGGGGTTTCCGCTGATGCCGGGCGTGGTGCTGTGTGAGTGCGCGGCCCAACTGGCTGGCTTTTACGCCCGCAAGTACAAGCTCCTCGGGGGCGACTTCCTGGGCTTTGGCGGCATGGAAGACGTGCGGTTTCGCAGCCCGGTCTTCGTCGGCGACCGCCTGATCATCATGGCCAAGCTGCATCGCATTCGCGCCGGTCAACGGGCCGAATTCAACTTTCAGGGCTTCGTGAAGGACAAGATGGTCTACAGCGGCCAGATGATCGGCGTGCCGATTCTGATCGACCGCCAAACCGTCGCCGCCGTGTCGTCGGAGTGACGCAGGGCAGCCCGCAGGTAACACTCGACCTCGGATGGGGCTGGGTGGTGCGACAACCGATCGCCCGGATTATTCACCACGAAAAACACGAAAGACGCGAAAGTGAAGAAGAGACGCGAGGTCTGATCCCAAGTGACCGCACAAAGGAACGACGCGCGATGTCTGGCGATGCTTTGACCGCAACTCTCTTCATTTTCGTGCCTTTCGAGTATTTCGTGGTTCCTCATGAATGATCCGGGCTAGCGCGTTCCGGCTGACTTCAAATATTACTGCGGGAAGTTATTGCGACCCCGGTCCTAAGGGGCTGTGCAGTAACAACGTCAGAGAGTTGCCCGCCGCGAAGCGACCGTTGTCTGTTCGCTCCCGTTCGACAGCCCTCCTGATTCGCGCGGAAATCGATTTGGTCCGCGCGAATCAAACGGAACGCGAATGAGAAGGCGAATCCGTGATATCAGGCCGTGGCAAGGAGAGACCGCTCGTGTTTGCGACACACCGTGCAACTCTCGGAAGTAGAAAATGCACCGCCGCTAATCACAGTCCCCTTGGTTTTGTTGGAATGGATGCAGTGTGAAGAACACGACAATGCCACCGTCGGTGATCGACTTGTTTTGCGGAGCAGGTGGTCTCTCGCTGGGATTCATTCGTGCCGGTTTCCAAGCGCAGGCCGCATTCGACCACTGGCAACCTGCGGTCGAGACTTACCGAGCCAATTTGGGCGATCACGTTCAGCGCGTCGCGATCACTCGTGACTTGGACATCTCTTGTCCGACGGTGATCGTCGGTGGGCCGCCGTGCCAAGGTTTCTCGTCGGCGGGGATGCGTCGAGCCAACGATGCCCGCAACTCGCTGGTCGGCGAATTCAGCCGCCTCATCGCGCGAGTTCGTCCCGCCGCGTTCGTCTTCGAGAACGTCGAAGGATTCTTGACCGGAGCGCGCGGCGACTTCGTGTTGGAATTACTCGAACCGTTGATCGAGGCGGGATACCGAATCCATCTTCGCAAGATCAACGCCGCTCACTTCGGTGTTCCGCAGCATCGAAAGCGAGTCATCGCCATCGGTGGACTCGGCTGGGAGCCGTCTTTTCCAGAGGCAACGCACGCGGCGTTTGGGGCACCCGGCGCGCATCTCGCCAACGGCATGAGGTCTTGCACGACACCCACGCTGGCTGATTCGCTGGCCGACCTGCCTCCAGCGTTCTGCAACGGCAATGAGTCGTGTACCGATCACTCCATCCAACCGCTGAGCGACGAAGACTTGCGGCGCGCGAGGTTGTTGGAACAAGGGCAAACGATGCGTGACCTGCCGGAAGAACTCTGGCACGAGAGCTACCGTAAGCGAGCCTTTCGCCGTGTCATGGATGGCACGCCGACCGAACGGCGCGGTGGCGCACCGGCCGGTGTGCGACGCCTGCGTGCCGACGAACCCTCAAAGGCAATCACTGGCGGCGTCTTGCGAGAGTTCATTCATCCCACCGAAGACCGCCCGCTCTCCCTTCGCGAGTGCGCGACCTTGCAGACGTTCCCGGCAGACTTTCAATTCCAAGGGAGCGTGTCCGAGAAAGCTCAACTCATCGGCAACGCCGTCCCCCCGTTGCTGGCCCAACGCATCGCGGAATCACTTCGACAAGACCTCGCGTCGCTACGTCCGACTCATGGCCCCGGCGCATTGCTGAGCTTCGTCCCCACGCTCGCCAGCGGAATGAGTCCCGCCCTCGAAGAAGTCACTCGCCGAGTCAAGCAGCGATTCCTGAGCGGGACAAAACAGAAAGTGCTCCAACTATGGGACTGACGAAAGCCCAAGCCACGATCTGGCAGAAAGCCCGCTCGCTGGGAAACGGAGCACAAGCGGTGGGCCTCCCCAACGAATGCTGTGCGTACTTGGTCGGGCGAATCGTCCAAGACTTGGGACTCGTAGATCAGTACTCCGAATTCGCGCAGCCGCTCCCCTCGTTCTTCAGCAGCGAGCCGTTGGAAAACTTGGTCGCCACTGGCCTGGATGTCAAAGTCTTTTTCGAGCGTCTGGTCACGTTCCGTAGGACGTCGCGCATGTTGCGAGCCAGCCCGTCGCCCAGAGTTCGTTCAAAGTGCTTCGTCCTCTGATCACGGTGACTTCATCGTTTGGGGAATCACTATAATTTGGACGAACGCCGATCAAGTTTAGACTTCAATCGACGTTCAATAACAGCATTCGCCCCAACGCTCGCATGCCGGAATTTCAAATGAGCGATTTAACGCTCTCGTTGCTGCAACAAAAGCCGTCCCGGCTTGTGAAGCAGTGGCGACCGAGAATGGCGAAGATCACCGATCTGTTGGTCGCCGAGCACGGAACGCCGTCGCTCGGCAACTTCCGCGATCCGGTCAAGGAGATCTTCTACATCGTTTTGTCGGCAAGGACGACCGAGTCACTCTACAAGCAGGCTCACAAGCGCCTTTGGAGCCAGTTCCCAAGCCTTGAGGCAATTGCCCAAGCGCCTTTGGCACGATTGAGAAGTTGTGTGGCAACCGCCGGTCTCGGAAAAAAACGAGCGGCACAGATCAAGGCAATTGCTTCAAAACTGCTTTCCGAGTTTGGCCTCCGACCGGCCATCAAGCTGCGACGGCTTTCCGCGGAAGAAGCCTACGCCGCACTGCAAAGTCTGCCGGGTGTAGGACCGAAGTCTGCGCTGTGCGTGATGATGTACAGCCTCGGCTTCGACGTTTTCCCCGTCGATGCCCACGCCCACCGAGTCCTTTGTCGAATCGGTTTGATCGGAGCCGGAGCCAAGCACTACCGCGCACAAGAAATGCTTCCGGGGTTTGTGCCACCGGAACGCAGCAAAGAATTGCACGTGGCGTTAGTCGTTCATGGCCGTCGAATTTGCAAACCGAGAGCACCACAGTGTGCCTGCTGTGCGATCCAGCTTCTCTGCAAGTATGGGAAATCTCATTCGATAGCAGCCCCATCCGATGCCTGATGTGAAGCGGCGAAGACATCGAAAGCAAGAATCGCGATTGGCGAGGGCCTAAGTTTCGACTTCGCTAAATGCTGGAAAATATCTGTAGACGCGACCGTACTTTTTTCTTTCAGGTTCAGGAATCCACGCTGGTTCGGGGACGTCCGGCGCGGAGTGCGGCAGCGTTTCATCTAAAGCCTTAATCTCGCGCCAAGTCAGGAGCGGGGATTCAATCAAATATGAGTTTTCGCCAGGGCAGTAAAACTCAAGGTCTTGGAAGTGCAGATCGCTCAGATTGGACTCGTCCTCAGCATTTAGGATCAGTCCACCCACCGAAAGCATCTTCGTCCCATCGGCATAATGGAAATTGAACAGTTGAAAGTAATTGACTCTTTCCTGCTCTTCGAGCGGCGCGTTGCGGTCGCTGAGAGTCTTCCGTAGTTGATTGACGATGATTTGCTGAGAAGCCTCTGCCATGCCCCATTTGGCTAGACGTTTGCCGTCCAATTGTGGCGGGATGTGTCCCTTGCCGACACGCGACCGAAGGTCTGAAAGCCGCTTCTCACCCATGTCATCATTGGGATCGACTTCCCCCGGATCGGCGGGCACCGTAACGACAATCATGCTACCGGAGGGCACGTTCGCGGCAACAAAAGCGATGTCTTGAAGTTTTTGAGCGTCGAGAGGGCGTTCGTAATCGAGCCACAAGATCGTTCTCTTCCTCCATTCGAGTTGTGGCAGCACATCGTGCGACATGCCCCGCTGCATTTCGATGCACGAATAGGGAATGTTGTTGGTGATTCGTTCGCGAGCATCGACATTGCCTTCGATGCTCACCATGTCGCTGATGCCAAGCCGCTGGTGGAATAGGCAGAAATCGTGAAAGCCGATCGCGCCGAAACCGACATACCGATACGACGAGAGCGGCGCGATCCTCGGCAAACGACCGAATGCCTCGCAGAGCATTTTGCGTTCGATGTTCTTTGCCGGTCGAAGCGCGTAGTTGAATTTCTCGAAGGAGGATTCTCTCACTCGTCGACCTCTGCGTTGTAAAAGTATCTAAAGGTCCTTTCGCCAACCTCTTTGAAAGAAGTCGCTTTGATGGCTTTCTTCACTGCGAGCACTTCATCCAAAGGGGCTTCGTACTGAATTTTCTGCATCGTCGGACCGCTTGGCTTCGGCTTCGATTTGACTGATGGCATCGCGAATAAGGATCTCGTTGAAACGGTCGCAACGGCCGTCGGCGTGGCCGCCTCAAGAATTGATTCGAGCGGGCCTTTTTCGTCTGACTCTTGCTTGCCCTGTTTTTCCTCCTTCAGACGATTCAGAAAATCGACGACGGGCCTCATCAGCGTCATCATTTCGAGTTTGACCGCTCGGTAGACGGGAGAGTCGGTATTTAGCCCCGTCTTTGTCGTGTTCCACGGAAGTCGCGCAGGATCGTCCGAATCAAAGTACGCAAACCCGCGTAGGTGGTTGTACTGCCCGTGGAAGCCGGGGATGGAAACCTCGTCAAGCTCCTCTCCCCATCCGGTCACAGGAGACTTATCTCCTTCAAGAATGAGCCGACCATTGCAGAAGACATGCCACCCAGCCTCAGCACGTTCTTCTTGACGACTGCTGCTCCTACCCAGACCGCAATACAGCTTCACAGTGACCGGCTTCCCCATTTTCTTGTAGATGAGTTGTTTATACGCAGGTGCCAATTCGTCCGAGAGCATGGTCATTGGCTCGGCATTCACCGGGATGCCGTTCAGAGTTACAGCCAGCCCGCGAGCAATTGGGTCTTGGAGTGCCGCCTTCAACTCGCTCCTTAACTCAATTTCAAACGTAGAAAGCCCGAAAACCTCAGCGACATCGCTCTGGAGTGAAGTCACCGAAATACTCGTTCCCAGTTTGTCGCCTTTGTAGGTTCCCGCTTCGTCAAGGTCTGTGAAGTGGAACTTCCATTCTGGCAGTTGAGCCCAATCATTCACATCCACATCCACGACGAAACGGCTCGAAACGGTCGTCGATTCGACGCGGAACTTCCGTCCCATTTTGAAGATCGCGCGTTTCATTCCTACGCCGAACTGACCGACCGAATGCTTAACAGAAGGGGCACCCGGAGGTCGGCCAAAACGGAATGCGTAATTACGGGCCGTATCGACGGAAATACCGCCGCAATTGTCGGCGATCACGAACTTTTCTGGCGAGATTGTCAATCTCGCCCAAAGCCCTTGGAGTGATCCCTCGCCCTTTATGAGTTTCCTGGCTCCATCGGCGCTGTTGTCCACAAGATCGATGATCGCTGGAATCAGTGCGATATCTCTCGTCATCATGTCAATGAAAAGCTCTTTCGTCGGCATTGCCTCGATGAGGAATTCGCTTCCGCGATCATTCGCCTCCGATTTGCCCTCGTTCTTTTCCTGGGTTGCCATTCGTTGATCCTGCTTTAGCGCGCTTGAATTACCGCGTCCACCTGCGACGCAATCGCCTGTGCTAGTAACGGCGGTACGGAATTGCCAATCTGCCGGAAATCGTGCCAACGCGTGCCGTGAAAAAGGAACCAATCCGGGAAGGAATGCAGCCGAGCCGCCTCACGCGCGGAGATGCACCTGGGCATCTTGGGATGAATCGGACGCGGGGCCGTATGGCTGCCGTGATCGGTTCCGGTTCCCGCTCGAATGGTGGGTGCCACGTCATCCCACGCAAGCCGAATGTATCGGCTCACTGGTTCGGAGGCCCCCGGCTCGGTCTTGGAGAAGCGGCGAACGGTTTCTTTCGAATGCGTCGTGCGAAGGCACCCTGTGAGGCCGACACCGTTGGCCGACCGTTTCTTGAGTCTGTCGCGTGGGTCATTGGCGGAACCACGCATCAGGCAGGCGTAGGGGTTCGACGTCTTCCGAAGCGTTCCGTCAAAAACGTCGCACTCAAACAGATGTTCGTAATCTTCAAGAACGGGGA
>JAYTIB010000107.1:0-2371 GCA_043732205.1 Schlesneria sp.
TTCAAGGCCATTGCGACCCGCAATGGCGCCCTCAAGTCCATCAACCCCATGATGGAAAACGTGACCGACGGGTTCTAGGATTCGTCGCTGCATCAGTAGTCCGGACCCCTTGGTCCGGACGAAACGGTTGGCGATCGCAGGCAGATGTCCAGTTCTCGTTCGGACCAAGACGTCCGGGCGATGTGCAGCATGACCCGGCATCCCACGGTGCCGGGTTTTTTCTCGTTGGTGCCATGCCCTTGTCGATGCTCAAGATCACCGTGAATGACGCCCCGCGGACGGTCCCGGAAGGGACGAGTGTCGAAGCGCTGGTGGGGTTGCTGGGGCTGCAGCCCCGGTTTCTGGCCGTGGAATTGAACCGCCGGGTGGTCCCGCGCAGCGAGCATCGCCAGACGATGCTCGCCGAGGGCGATCAGATCGAAATTGTCACGCTGGTCGGTGGAGGTTGATTGCGATCCATGTCATTTGTTGCAGACTCGCCATTGGTGTTGGGATCGCATCGGCTGTCGTCGCGGCTGATTGTCGGAACGGGCAAGTACGCGACGTTCGAATTGATGCGGGAATGCCTGACGATCAGTGACGCCAGTGTCATCACGGTGGCCGTGCGGCGCGAACGGCTCGTGGATGCCGCCGGGCGCAACATCCTCGACTTCATCGATCTCGACCGTTACACGATCCTGCCCAACACGGCCGGCTGCTTTACCGCGGACGAGGCGGTGCGCACCGCGCGACTGGGGCGCGAGATCCTGTCGAGCGTCGGCAATCCGGGGGCCAGTTGGGTGAAGCTGGAAGTCCTGGGGGACAAGAAGACGCTGTTGCCCGATCCGGTGGCCACTCTGGAAGCGACCCGGCAATTGGTGGCGGACGGCTTTGAAGTGCTGTGCTACACGACCGACGATCCGATCACCGCGAAGCGACTGAAAGACGCGGGGGCGACCTCGGTGATGCCGGCCGGCAGCCCGATCGGCAGCGGCCAGGGGATTCTCAACCCGAACAACATTCGGATCTGCCTGGAGTATCTCAAGGAAAACGATCCCGGCTATCCGGTGATCGTCGACGCGGGGGTCGGGACGGCCAGCGACGTCGCCTTCGCAATGGAACTCGGCTGCGACGGCGTGCTGCTGAACACCGCCATCGCCTCGGCGCAGGATCCCATGTTGATGGCCGAAGCGATGAAGCTGGCGTGTCGCGCCGGTCATCTGGCCGCGCACGCCGGCCGGATTCCGCGCAAGCTCTACGCAACCGCCAGCAGCCCCGAGTCCGGACTGATCTCGCCCGGCGTTCGGTGATTGTTGTTCAAGGACTGCTGGCCGAGCAACATTGATTTGCAGGGTTGCGGTAGCACGGACGCCTCGTCCGTGCGTCCATCGATGTCGGATGTACCGCACGGACGAGGCGTCCGTGCTACGGGGCAAATCAAAGTTGGTCGACCACTACGGACCGTCGGGAATCTCGGGCTCGACAAGCTGGGTGAGCAGCAACAGAGACTCCTGCCAACCGAGATGGCAGAATTCGACCGGTATCGCCTCCGGCAACCCCGCCTGCACGATCTCCAATTCGGTCCCGCAGGCCACCTTCCTCAGGGTGATCGTGACCTGCATTTCGCCCGGCATGTTCGGGTCGTCGAATTTGTCGGTGTAACGGATGCGCTCGCCCGGCGTGAGTTCGACATACGTGCCGCCGAAAGAATGGCTCTTCCCGGTACCGAAGTTCGTGAACGACATCCGGTATCCGCCACCCACCCGCGCGTCCATCTGATGGACCCTGCCAGTGAAGCCATGCGGCGGAAGCCACTTGACCATCGCCTCGGGGTCAAGGAACGCCCGGTAAAGGCGTTCCGCGGGAGCGCGAACGACCCGGTGGAGTCGAATTGTGTTGCCAGAGGTGGACATGGGGTGTGCATCCTAATTCTGGGTGAAATCGGAGGAACGCATTGATCTCGGCTCCGGACGAGTAAGGCGAGCGGCAGATGAAAGTTGGCCCCAGATAAGCACGATGCGCAAGCAAGTGTGCCGGAAAACTCACTCGCTTGCGCTGCGTGCTTGTCTGCCGATTCCTGCCGCTCGCACAAGAGCCGCCGCCACTTCGACAGTCTTGCAAGAACGGCCTTTCGGATTCCACCCAAATTCGCGACGCACACCCTCCAGTCACCCGTCGCCACAGCGAAGGAGGCCCGGTGATGGCCGCAGCGACAACGTTACCGTGTCGAACCGGCGATCGGACCGCACTCGCTGACCGGATTCCGCGCCTGCTTGGGACCACCGGCAGCCGGCCCGAAACCGGTTGTGACGGGCCGCTCGGACGACAGCCAAGCCACTGCGAGCCTTGCGCCTCCGCGCGCTATCAGAGACTTGTCTTTGCCGCCGAACGA
>JAYTIB010000108.1:0-6333 GCA_043732205.1 Schlesneria sp.
TGGGCGTGATCCTCGGCGTGGTCTGCCTGAAGACCGGCAGCATCTGGCCCGGCATGCTCCTGCACGTCCTGCACAACGGCCTGCTGCTGACAGTCTCCAACTACACCGAACAACTGAAAGCCCTGGGAATCGGCAGCGAAGAGCAACAACACCTGCCCTTCCTCTGGCTGGCCGGAGCCACGCTGGTCGCCACGAGCGCGCTGGTCGTGCTGCTGTTTCAGAGACCGCGTTCGACGGCGGCAAGCGAGCTCCCCCAAATGGCGAACTGGCGTTCCGTTCGTGACGCCCTCAAATCCGCGTCACGTTCGCTTCGGAAGTTGACACCACCCGTCATGTCGACGATCCACGTTGGACCCACCGATGGTGCTCCTGAACGTTTTCGAATAACACTCAACGTCTACACGGAACACGATCTGAGCGTGGATGAAAAGCAGCGTTTGATCGAGCAAGCGAGACCGATCATCGAAACCTGCCTGCAAAACAAGGGCTATCCGGAACCCGCCATTCCGTCATTCACTTACGGGGTCATGTACGCCAACTCGGATCGCAACATGGGAGCTGTTGGTTCTGCCATCAAGCATGTCCTGCCAAGACTCAAAGCATTGTCCCCGCCGGTCATCTCCACGTATCACCTTGGACCATTTAGCGGCGAACCAGATGACTTTACGATCTATTTGAGCGTCAAGTCGAACGACGAAGTGCGAGCCGCAGAACACTGCCACTTGATTGACGAGGTGAGGCTGGTAATCGAGAGCCAACTGCGTAAGGAAGGATATTGCGTCGACGCGATTCCAACTTTTTCGTACGAGATTGTGTCCCAGGAAGAAATCAACAAGGCTGGTGGTTGGTATCCTTTCCTTCGATAGGCGGGGTGGGATCGTTTTTCGCAAGTTCAAACGCCTTTGTCGCACCACTGATTCGTAGTCTTTGGAGTAGGCACGTCACCTTGAACAATCGGCAAAGGAAGCGAGACGCGGATGGGACTGTTCGACTGGTTCTGGCACCGGCCTCAAGCCAACGCCACCGAAGCGACGGATGAACATGTCGTCAGAAACATCCCGGCACTCTCCGAACCGATCCTTCTTTTCATGGAGAGTCCGGCCTTCGTGACAGGTCTGGCCGCCGTTCCCTCTTGGCAGGTCGTCCACGCAAGCAGCTTCGAGGAATTCAGCACGGCCTTGCCCAAGCGGAAGTACGCGATGCTGATTGCTCTGTCGCCGTCCGGAGATTCTGGTGCTGCCGGCCGGGCAATTCAGGCGTTTCGCGCACTGAATTCCAACGCCCTGACCGTATATCATGGCACCGATTATCGGCTCGCGGTTTCCGGCCCGCGAGCCCTGGTTTGTGGGGCCGATGTGCTCATGGTGGGTGGCGTGTTCGACCGAAGCCTGATTTACTGTTTAGGCACCGCGCTGCTCCTGAAAAGCCGCCAGGGGATCGAGCCGTCTCTGGAGTTCTACACCAGATTGCTGGAGACCACCTGTGCGGACAGCCCGTTCTGGCGGTTGCAGGGCACGGTGCTGCCGGTTTGCGAGATCGAATAGGACAGGTGGGGCGGCGTGGCCGTGCTTGAGCAATTTCAAGAACCGTGGATTCGGTCCATGAAGATTCACAACATCCTCTGGCCGGATGAGCGAATTGAGCACATCGCCCGACATGCGGTTGCGCCGGAAGAAGTTGAACAGGTTTGTTTTGGTCACTCGTTGGTCCTTCGGGCCAAGTCGGAAGGCGCAAATCCCGTTTATTATGTGCTTGGCCAAACCGATGCCGGCCGTCACCTGTTTTGTGTCGTCATCGCGTTCCCGGACGGAAACGGCTACCCGATTACGGCACGATCAATGACCGACAAGGAAAAACACCGCTTTCGCGAATGGAAGAACCGATGAACTCCAACCAGCTTCCTCAAAGCGATTCGATCCAAGAATTGGCCCGGTTTTGGGACACGCACGATGTCACCGACTTTGAAAACGACTTGGAAGAAGTCACCGCGGCGGTCTTCGACCGTGACACAACGGTGATGATTCACCTTTCGTCCGAAGAGGCCGTGGTCATCAACGAAATCGCGAAGGCGAAAGGACTCAACGACGCCGAACTTATCCGCGAATGGGTCGTCGAAAAGGTTCACAGTCTTTGATGCCGGTCGGTGAAGTTCTGTCGGCTTCACGGACAATCAGACGGAGTCCCACGGACTCCGTGAACGGCAGGAGCCGGCAGCGCGGTTCACTCACCGAAAATCATCTCGAGCTGATGAATGGCCCCTAACTCCATGAATCAGACACTCATTTCCGCGTTTCCAAGCTCCGGCCCGGGAACGCCCGTTTTTGAAGCTCCGCTTCGCCGGTCGCGAGATGGCGTGGATCGCGTTCTTCACTCCAGGCAGGAGCTTGGCCGGAATGCGTTCCCATGCGGGAGCTTGGGAACGAGGTAACCCGACGCGTAAGCGAGGGCGAGCGAGAGGAGCCATTCCCTGCAATTCCCTCGCTGACGCTTCGGGTTACTTGGCTAGGGTGAGTGCCATTGGGAATTGGCTCTTGAAATCCGAGTCGTTCGCCGGTGAACGTGCGCGTTGGCCGTCACTCACGGCATCCGGGACAGGGCTTGCGGAGAAGCGAGCGCGGGCAATACAACCCCCGTCCCCCTGCCGGTTCTACTCGACGACGCGACGAATCGGTTCGCGTCAGGAACGCATCCACGAAAGCGACGGAACGCCGTGTCCCAGTTCGGTGATCTTTTGACGACGGCCCTCATGAGTCCGGAGCCGCTCGGACAGGGGACGGACTCCGCATCGAGTCCTTTGGCGGACCGCTATCTCGAAATGGTCTGCGGTCCGTCGATCTCGTGGACCGCCCATTACCGGCTGCTGCGTCAACTGGGGCGGGGGGGTCAGGGAGTCGTTTGTCTGGCCGACCGACTGGCCGCGCACAACATTGCCGTCCCGGTCGCACTGAAGTTCTTCTCGCCGGTGTCGTATGCCTCCAACGAAACCTATCGCAGCGACATGCGGCGGATCGCGCGTCTGACGGGCATTCTGGCCCTGGTGCAGGACCATCATCTGCTCAACGTGCAGAACTTCGTTGACTGCGACGGCATCCACGTGATGGTCACCGAGTTCGTCGACGGGTTCGACCTGAGTCAGTTGGTGCGTCCCGAAATGGCCGCCCAATGCCGCCGGGGTTGCAGCCAGCACGACTACGAACGCTTCCAGCAGATCATGTTTGACGAGTCGGAGCAGTTGGCGCTCAAGCCCGGTGTGGCCGTGGCCATCCTGCGGAACTGTCTGGGAGCAATGGCGGCGATGCACCGGGTGGGGATCCTGCATGGCGATCTGAAGCCGGCGAACATCATGCTCGAACGCTCGGGGACCGCGAAGGTCGTCGACTTCGGCTCGGCCACCGAGTTCGGTGAGCTCGCCCCGTACCGCAAGTGGACGCCGCTGTACGCCGCCATCGAAGTCATGCTCGGTGCGAATTGGACGCCGCGCGCGGACCTGTGCAGCCTGGGCTATGTCCTGGTGGAACTGCTCACCGGCCGACCGCCGTTCCAAGTGGCCGATTCGTATCCGGACCTGATCGAATCCAAGCGCCGGCTGCCCGAACGTCTCGGCACGATGCTTCCGGCCGAGGTGCTCGAAAACAAGCTGCTGATGCAGTTGATCGTCGGCTTGATCGCCCCGAATCCCGAGGACCGTTTCGCGAGTGCCGAGGCGGCGGACCTTTCCGAAACCGGTGCCGCCGCATTCCACCGCCAACTCGTGCATGGCAATTTGTCGTGCGAGTATCAGAACGATCTGCGTCTGTGGTTGCAGTCCCTCGGCGACACGCCTCCGCCCGACTGGACGAATGCCTCCACGCAGGCGACGTCGGTCGCACGGGCACTGAAAAATGGCCATCCGAAACCGTGATGTGCCGCGGCTTGATCGCGCGCGGCGGAGTGGAGATTCGCAACGACGCCGAGTGCCACCCAACGCCGTGAACCATTTTTGTAGCTGAATTCGCAAGAATTCAGTGGTTTCGACATTCGACGAATGTTGGAAGGCGTCCTCCGCGATCTGAATTCTTGCGAATTCAGCGACAGCAAGAGGGTTGGTGGTATTGAGTGACGCCAACGTCTGCCCATGCGCGACGCTGGTGTTGTGACGTCTTGCTGGACGTCCCACGGGGTGCTAGCCTCACGCCATGTCAAAATCTCTGACCGCACTCCTGATGATCGTCGGCCTGGTGGCTTGCCCGTTTCGATGCACGGCGCAGTCCACCCGCACGCAGCCCGCCAAGGAGGTCGCCGACAGCGGATGCCGTTGTTGCGCCCATCGTTCGAAACCCACGGAAGCTCCCGCCGCGCCCAAGTCCGATGACGACTGCTGCAACTGCATTTGCAACGGTGCTGTTCTGACGGATCGGGAATCCGATGTTGCGGTGGAACGTTCGCTTGTCGCAGCCGCGGTGGACATCAGCGCGATGGGTGTCGCGGAATTTGCCCGGGTGACAACGTGTCGCCGATGGGATGACGACTCGGGTCGCGGCATGCCGGGGCGCGCGCGCCGTCTGGCCATTCATTCTTTGCAGATCTAGCTCTCGATCTGCGCCGCGCATCGCGGACTGCGCGAGTTGTGTGCGAGGTTGCTGACCTACGGATGATCCCGACCGCGGGTCTCCTCTTTGCGTGCTGATTTTGTCCCGGCAATCCTGCGATGGCAGTCCAACGGTCGATTGCCTGCGGGTTTCCCCAGCGCGGCCGATTCCACGATCTAGGTCGTTCCTCCGTTCCGTGGCAACACTCGCGGAGAAGGAACGGTGGGATGAGGAAAAGCAATGACTGGCACCCGACTGGATGTGGGAGGCGGTTTCCTTTGGAGTGCGGTGGCTCGACACCGCTTTGGCATTTTTGTCTTTTCATTCCGCAGTTCTGGCGGTCGTGCCTGAACTGACTCGACGCGAAAGGCTGCGCCCAAAATGCCAAAGCGGCGTCAAGCCGCCGCACTCCAAAGGGGTTCCTCTGGAACTTTGAAGCATCCGAAGTGGCGCAGGCTGGCAAGAAACGAATCGTTCGTCGTACGAGGTCTTCCTTCCATGTTGACGTTCCGGCCACTCCCCTGGGACTACGGCGTTCGCAACCTGTGGCGGCGTCCGGGGCGAAGTGTACTCACGTTGTTGGGGATCGCGATCGTTGTGCTGCTCGTGTTTCTGGTCGTGGCGTTTGTGGAGGGGTTGGAGGCGTCGTTGACCGCCAGCGGCGATCCGCTCGTCGTGCTGGTTCACTCGCTGGGTGCCGGAGAGAACATTGAGAATTCGACGATCCCAGGACAGGGGCCCGGCGTGTTGTCGGCGAGTCTGTCGCGGATCGAAACCCGTCACCGGCAAACACACATTTCGCCGGAGTTGTTCCTGGGGACCGAGGTGACGACGGAGTCGGGTCGCGGACCGGCGCTGGGGTTGGTGCGCGGCGTCACGCTGGCCGCACCGCTCGTTCGTCAACAGTTTCAAATGGTGGAGGGCGCCTGGCCGACTGCGGGTGAAGCTCTCGTCGGGCGCTTGGCCGCGACCAAACTGGGTTGCGATCCGACAGACCTGAGGATTGGAAAGACGCTGCATATCGAGGGGCGTTCGTGGAGGATCAGCGGACTCTTCGCCGCGGCCGGCGCGACGTTCGAGTCCGAGGTCTGGTGTCGGGCCGATGAATTGCAGCAGGCCATGAAGCGTCAGGACTACAGCCTGATCGCGGTCACAGTCAGCGAGCCGAAGGGCTTGGCGGATGTCAGCGAATTCTGCAAGGAGCGGCTCGATCTCGAATGGGAAGCCACACCCGAACAGAAGTACTACTCGGCGCTGCAAGCTCATTACGGTCCGGTGCGCCGCGTGGCCTGGTTGATTGTCGCGCTGGTTTCGGGGGCGGGGGTGTTCGCGGGATTGAACGCCATGTACGGCGCGGTGGTCGGCCGGGTGCGGGAGTTGGCCATGCTGCAGACGCTCGGTTTTTCACGCCGGGCGATCGCCTTGAGCATCATTCAAGAAGGAGTCCTGCTGGCCGCGTGCGGATCGCTGGTCGCCACGGCGGTCGCCTTGCCACTGCTCGATGGTGTGGCCGTGCGATTCACGATGGGAGCGTTCACGCTGCGATTGAACAGCGTGTCGTTGTTGTGCGGGTTGTCGGCAGGGTTGGCGATCGGCGTGCTGGGATCAGTCCCGCCCGCCTGGCGCGCCCTGCGAATGCCCGTGGTTGAAGGATTGAAAGCGATTTAGGAATCGGTTCGAAACAACATGCCAAGATCGATCGCGTGTGGCTGGGGTCGAGTCTTCGAGCCCCCAGTCTGCTGACAACTTGCTGGGGGCTCGAAGA
>JAYTIB010000109.1:0-2368 GCA_043732205.1 Schlesneria sp.
CCAAACGGACACGGGGACGCACGTCGCGACGGCCACCGATCCACCGTACGTCTCCGCCGAGGCGGACACACCGGCGCTGGCCCTGGAACGGCTGTCGCGAGGAAGATCAAAGGGGTCAGGACTCTTTGAATCGAGGTTTCCTCTCCTTTCTTCAAAACAATGACTCCTGACCCCTTTGATTTCCCCGGCGCAACGATGCATTCACCAACATTCCGTTTTATGAATGAGAACATGTCACTCCGGCTCAAAGATCACGGCGGGCTCAGCCGCACAACCGTGGCATCGGCAGCGATTCGCCGCTTGCACCGCGTCCTCCACCCCGCGCACTCGATCCGATCTCGGTTGAATGAATTCGCATGCCGCGTCGTAATGCTCGCTGCGCTCCTCGCGGAAAGTGGATGCGGGAATGTCACGGCACCCTCAAAGGTTGGACCAATGGCCACACAACTTCCGAGAGACACTGATCGCACGTTCTACAACGTCTGGGTTGAGAATCCTTCGACCGCATTCGATGAGTTTTTCGGCGAGCCCACGCAAGCCGGTGAACGGGTGCAGATAACCACTGTGGGAACGCCGCCGTCTCGGTCAACGCTCGGCCTGCAGTGTCCGAAAACTGAGGCTCAAGACTGGTTGAACGGTTACATCGCACGAACGAAGTTTCCCCATCGCAATGAATTTGGCCAAGTCGAATCGTTCCATGACTTTTTTCGCTACCGTGGCGAGGCGGGCGGGGAATTCGAGCCGCTCGATGCCACGCTGGAGCTTCCGCTCGTCTCCACCAAGCTCATTACGCCTGAATTCATTCGCAGCGCGCAGCAAGAAGTTTTGAGCCGGTTTCCACTGTGGCGACTACATGTCTGTGCGACGTACCTCCATTCGGAGCGGGGAGTGATGATCTACCCGGAATCGGTCTGCGTGGGTGACGTGCAATGTCCGCCTCGCGAAGTCGAATCGGCTTTGGCGGCTTGGCGACCGTCGGTCGACGCCATCCGTGAGCGGCGAATTGGCCCGCGACGGCGACAAGTCCGTCTGGCTGCAAATCTCGCGACGCGAGCATTGGCAGCAGACTCCGGCACTGACTTGATCTTGCTGTTCGGCAGCGATAATTGGTGCGGAGACACATCGTGTTGGAACGTGTGGTGCGTTGATCGGACCAATGGTGCGTACCGAGCACAGGGGGAGGAACACGGTGTCGGTGACAACTTTCATTTCGGCGCGGATGGGACATTCGCGTCGGAATCAAAAGGGCTCGAAAGTGAGCGAGTTGCCGAGTTGATTCAATACACGTTCTCAAAGCCACCGGATTCTGTAACCGACATCGAGATCGCCTTTCGGCACTACAAGACCGGCAATGAAATCACGTTTCGTTTTCCCCGTCGGATCGTTCTTTCTGACCAGCAATTGATCGCCGGAGACACTTCGGAGTGGGAACGAACTGCGGAAACCGGGCGATAAGTCGCTTTTATCGACTCTGCGAGTATTGTCAGACCGGGATGAATGGGGTCGAACGATTTGCTCGCCTGCCAGTGAGTGATACGAAGGCAATACTGGGGTCAGACTTGAAAGCCGCTGATGGACGCGCTCTATCTGTTCTGCCACAGCCGGGCGAATGACTTGGAGATCCGCTATTCGCTCCGCAGTCTGGCCCAGCATCTGCCGTTCATTCGCAAGGTCTGGATCTTCGGCGACCGGCCGGCGTTTTTGTCGTCCGACACGTCGCTCATCGAGCATGTGCCGCACGAGTATGCGGCGCGGTTGGACAGGTCGCCCGTGCCGGTTCGCAACACGTTCAAGATGCTGTTTCTGTCGTCGCTGATCGGCGACCTGACGGCCGGATATCTCTGGATGTGCGACGACTACGTGCTGCTCGAACCGCTGACCGCGGCCGATGTCCAACGGAACCGCTACGTCGAGGACATGGACGACGTGCCCGTCCGGGGCGCGGGGCTGTGGAAGGAGGCGATGTGGCGGACGTACGAGTTGTTGAAGCGGCTCGGCTACCCCGTCTTCAACTTCGAGGCCCACTGCCCGACGTACCTGCGCAAGCGGTGGGTCTTCGACGCCTACTGCGACTTCCAGGACTTCGTCACGGACGACCGGTTCTACGGAATGATCGGCCCGTCGGCGATCTTGAACCACGCGTTGAAACACCACCACCTGCCGCTCACCAAACTGGCCTCCGAAAACTGGCGGGCTGGGTTCTACGAACGGAGCTTCCCGTACGAAGAGATCGTCGAGCACTGCCGCGGCCGGAAGTTCCTCAACTTCGACGACGAGGGTTTCGGCGACGACCTGCGCCGGTTCCTCGACGAGCGTTTCCCCGAGCCGTGTGTGTATGAGCAGAACGTCCCGGCCGCTGCGGCGACTG
>JAYTIB010000110.1:0-6326 GCA_043732205.1 Schlesneria sp.
ACAGTAGTCCCGTCGCTCCGCCGACGGGACGGCTCGGGACAACCGGCCAATCTCAAGCGAGCTGGTCCCACCCTTCATGGAAAAAGGCGATCGCCCTGACTGCCCGCATGGCATGCGACCCGTTCCGACACGATCGGACTGTTGATTCTGTCCGGTCGGGATTCCTATATTGCGTCCGCCCCGTTCATTGCCCGCGCCCAAGTCGGTGGCATCGGATTCCGGATGCCGCTTGTCAATTGTGCCGGTCTCCATTTGAAGTGTCTTCAACTGTGTTTGTTTCGGGAGGTGTTCCATGAGTCGCTGCCTCACTCGCCGATGTTGTTCGCTGGGTCTCGTTGCCGCAGCACTGCTTTGCGTGATGTCCGTTGTTGCTCATCCGCTGTGTGCCGCCGATCCGTTCAAGGCGGCCGCGGGGAAACCGGAGAAGAAGGGCGCAGCTCCCGCTGATCCCGACGCTCCGCTGGAGGTGCGAATTCCCGTCGACAGGGACTCGCATGTCACGTTCGGTCCGGCGGGCTGTCCGGTCATTGTCAGCGGCAACGAAGTGTGGAGCATTCGCGAGGGGGCGATTCAGACAGAGCTTGAAGGCAAGGTCGAACGCAACGCCATCACCGCGCTGTCCGACGACGGGAAGTACTTCGCCGCCGCGATGAAGTCGAAGAATCAGGAGAACACTCCCGTTTGCGTTTGGTCCACCGAGACAGGTCAGAAGGTGTGCGAGATTCCGGGGACTCCCGACCGGTTCGCCGATTTGATCGTGTTTTCCCGCAACAAGTACCTGATCCTCGGGGGCCGATCGACGACCGACTTCCGGGTCTGGGACATCGAAGAGGCGAAGGAGAGCAAGCCGATCGACGTGAAGGCGAAGCGGATCGAACAGGGCAAGGCGGCGTTCTCGCCGGATGGAGAATTGTTTCTGGCCGTGGTCAACGACAAGCTGACTCTGTTCAAAACGGCGACCGGCAAGTCCGTGACCGTCATGAGCCCGCCGCGGAAGATGGCTCGTGGCGCCGCGCCCGTCGCATCCGCCCCGGCAGCGGTCACTCCCAAACCGGTTCGCGGGAAACCAGCCCCGATTCCCGCCGGCGATCCGTTCGATGCGGTCTTCGTCTATGCCTGGATGCAGGCGCTGAAGTTCTCGCCCGACGGAACCGAAGTCGCCGCCGTGTCGACGCATCCCAACCCGCGACTGATTGTCTGGGACATCAAGGGGAAGCTGCTGTTCGACGAGCCGTTGATGCTCCCGTCGATGGCGTTTTGGGAACACAGCCTGCAATGGTTGCCCGACAAGAGCGGCTGGCTGGTCAGCGGCCACATCGTCGACCGCGAGTCGAAGCGACCGGTCGTCGGCATCCGCAAGACCTTCGGCCAGGATCTGCGCGTCTGGCTGTATGACACGAACCATCTGGTCGGTGCCTTCCCCAGCAATCCCGCCGAATTGCAGGCGTATGCCATTCCGTGGAAGGAGATCCGCGAATCGATCGCCTCGATGAATGATGCGAACGCCGCGCTGCTCGGACCGTCGAAGTCGGTGTCGATCAACGTCGAGTTTGGCGGCCAGTTGTCGGGCGACGCCAATCAAACCGCCGCGCAGATTGCGAACGCACTCGGGCAGCGCTTGCAGCGCGACGGCATCAAGATTGCCAACGGCCAGAAGACAACGTTCCACCTGCGGTTCTCGGAGCAGGCCGGCGACACGCTGCCCATCTATTCGCGTCAGTCCCCGTTCGACTTCCGCGGCAACGACACCGGACGGACAGCGACCGAGCGAAAGGGAAGCCTGGTGGTCGAACTGACCGCCGAGGGTGAGGATTCGCCACTGTGGCGCGAAGCGCTCGATGCCAGTTCCGCCCGGAGTTTTCGGGAAGACATCAACGACGCCAGCATCCGCAAGACGATGCTGGAATCGCTGACTCATCAGATCGGCGAGCTCTATCTGCCGTACTTCATCCCAAAGGATGAGAAGCGTCTGGCGCTTCCGGTGGTCTTTCAATAGGACGCTGTTTCATCGCCACGGTCATGAAGAGCACCAATTCTCACAGCGCGGGCCTTGCCTGCAACCCAATTGGAGAAGGTTGACCACGGATTTCTCGGATGGGCACAGATAAGACCACGAGTGAATCGGCGATGTGTCGCATCGTCACAGATCGCGGCGAGATGTTTGACATGGGCCAACAGCGCCGCCCGGTCGTCCGGGGAACGTGTCGGCCTCAGTTCGGAAAGCCGCTCCAAACCGTCATCGCGCGCACCCACTGCCCCGGATTCTGCACCGCTTTCGGCGTCACTTGCGGTTTTCGAACTGGAAAACGGCCAGAGTTCATCCACTGTCGGGGATATTGGCGGCCAGACATGAATGGACTGTGACCGGGACACCCGGGTGAAACCTACTCCGCCTTGCCGTCGGCAGGAGGTGGGAACGTCAGTTCGTTGCGAACCGATTGCACACCGGGTTCGATGCGCACCAGGCTGGCGGCGAGTCTGGCGTCTGATTCGGACTTCACGGCGCCGCGCAGGACGACTTCGCCACCGGGGTTCGTGGAGACGAGCACGTTCGACAAGCTCGGCTTCTTCAGCGAGATCCTTGTCAACTGGGTTTGCAGTGTCGACTGCAGGGCATCGGTCTTCGGGACCGGATACTCAAACGCGACCTTCTGACGGGGCCGGATCGCGGAGACGCTGGTGTTGTTTCCGTTGGAGTTGCTGTTCCCGAACATGCTGTTCATGGTGTTCATGTTGCCGCGGTTGCCGCGGTTCGCATTGCCGAGTTGGTTCGTCATCCCGTTCATGCCCATTCCCTGGCCCTGGTTCTGGCCCCGGCCGTTGGTGCCGAGGAACTGTTGCTGGTTGGCATTGCCACCGATGAAATTGCCCCCCTGCTGGTTCTGACCGAGACCAGTCTGCCCACCCATTCCTCCCATGCCAGTGCTGCCCATTCCGCCCGCCCCCATGCCTCCGGCTCCCATTCCACCGGCGGTGCCGAAGCCGCTGCTGCCGAACCCACTGCTGGAACCAAAGCCGCTGGTTCCGAAGCCCGACGACGCACCGCCAAGTCCGCCGGAGCCGCCGGTTCCACCAAAGCTCGATCCCGTCGATCCCGCTCGGTTGTTGTTCAGTTGGGCGAACGCACACGTCGGGAGAAGCCCGAGGGCCACCAAGAGCATGCAGGAAAGATGGTGTCGTCGCATGGCAGTGACCTTCGGCGAAATTGGCCGGACGGGCGGCGGAGAAAGCGGTATGCACAGAGTCGCCCTGATTGTCTCGGCGATTTCAGCACACGTCAACCAGTGCTTTTCCAGGTTGCGGGGATTCTGTCACTCACCGGCCTTGGTCGCGACCTCGGGCATCTCGGTCAGAGACTGCAATAGGGCCTCAATCGCCTCATTCGTGATGTAGTCCGATTCCGCCTGCAAAAGAAACTGAAACGCGCCGGCCGGACCGTTGCCGGACCCCGACACCTGCTTCAGACGGGTGGTCGACGCGCGATCCTCGCCCTCCAGGATCTCGAAGATCACTTTCTCGCCCTGAATCTTCAGCACCTGCTGGCGGGGTTTCGCATCGATCAGCCGCAGTCCGGGAAAGAGTTGATCCACGACTTGTTGCAGCAACTTGACGTCATGCTCGTTCCCCGGAGGCATGGCCTTCATGTGCAACCGACCAATGACCAGCCGTCCCCGTCCTTCGGTCTGATCGAACCGCACGACCCGGACTTCCAGCAGCGAGTTGTCGGCCGTCCGGGCGATGGTTCCCTGAAATTTCGGGGGAACCACCAGCGGGGCGATTTGCCGGGCCACCGCCTCGACGGCCACCGGTTCCTTAATTTCCGCCGGACCAAACGCGACCTGCAGTGCCACCATCGGGACACAGCAAAAGACCAACACCGTCCCGGACAGGATGGCAAAGATCATCGTCAGTCTTGATTGCCGCGTTCGCCGCCGGACTGGAACACCGGGGATCTGTCGATCAGTGGACTCGGACATGCCAAAACGACCTTTGCCTCGTAAGGGGAGCGGCAGGAACAAGCCTACAAGCACGCAGCGCAAGCGAGTGAGTTGTCGGGCACACTCGCTTGCGCATCGTGCTTGTAGGTGGGTACATTTTTTTCTGCCGCTCGCCCAGGTGTCGCGGCCCCAGGCCACCGGTCAGGGGATCGCGTCGATCATCACTCAGCGAATCGACTCGATCATCTCGATCACGGCGTCCTCATCGTATGCGTCGGCCTCAATCGCCAGTTCGATGAAGACCCCTCCACCGGGGATGTCCAGGTTCCCTTCGACGACGCGGAATTCCTTGTTCGAGTCTTGGTCGACGGCCTCGGAAAATCGAAAGGGAACCTTCTTGCCGCGGACGTCGAACTCGCGGGTCTCGGTCTTGATCGTGCGCATGTTGAGCGTCTTCTTGCCGTTCATTTGCCGGTTCTGCTGGAAGTCCACCTTCTGATTCGGATCGCCGATTTTCATCCGGATGTCACCCAGAAGTAACATCCCCTTGCCTTCCGTGTGCTTGAAGTTCGCCATGCGCATGGTCATCACGAAATTGTCCATGTTGACGGCGGTATCAGGCTGAAAGCCTTCCGGGATCTTGACGTCCAGAATCTGCTTTCCCATGTCGGTGACTTCGACGGGGTTGTTGATGAACTTGGGCTGCAACGTCCAGGCGAACCAGCCGCCGATGCCGCAGCAAAGCAGCATGACCGTCAAACCGAGCCCGCCGACGATCAGGAGAACCTTCCCGCAACCGCTGGAACTCTTGCGGTTGGTCGGTGCCTGAACATTGGGATCGTCCGGCCATCCGTCGCGTTCCGCCATCGTCGGTTCCTCGTGAGTCTGCGCTGCCAATCGGGGGTGGTATCCGGCCCCGGTCGAACTTCCGCGAAATGCCTTCCGTCGATGGCCTGTGTCGGCAATCATCGGAGCCATCGCCAACTCCCCATCCGGTTCGGTATGGTAGTCGCCCTGCCCCTGAAACTCGATCCTGGAAGTCCGCACCATGACGTTTATTCCCGCCGATGACGACCCGTCCGCCGCCGATGGGGCCGCGCGTGACCGCGAACTGGCGGCCATCCGCGGACTGGCCAGCGCCTATGCCCGGCTGAGGACGGAGATCGGCAAGGTGATCATCGGGCAGGCCGAGGTCGTCGACCAACTGCTGATCGCCATGTTCTGCCGTTCCCACTGCCTGCTGATGGGCGTTCCCGGACTGGCCAAGACGCTGTTGGTGAGCACGGTCGCGAAAATCCTGCGGCTCTCGTTCCGGCGGATCCAGTTCACTCCCGACCTGATGCCATCGGACATCACGGGGACGGATGTCTTGCAGGAAGATCCCGAGTCCGGACGCCGCCTGTTTCAGTTCATGCAGGGCCCGATCTTCACCAACATCCTGCTGGCCGATGAGATCAACCGCACGCCGCCGAAGACGCAGGCGGCGTTGCTGGAGGCGATGCAGGAACGCCATGTGACGGTCGGTTCGAACACCTACCGTCTGCCGCTGCCGTTCTTCGTGCTGGCCACACAAAACCCGATCGAGCAGGAGGGAACCTATCCGCTTCCCGAAGCACAACTCGACCGGTTCATGTTCAACATCATCGTGCGCTACCCGACGTCGGCCGAGGAACTGCGGATCCTGAAACAAACCACTGGCGGCGAAGAACCGCAACTCAGCGTGATCCTGACCGGCAAGCAGATCCTGGCCCTGCAGGAAGTCGTCCGCAAGGTGCCGGTCGCCGAGCATGTGTTCGTCTATGCCCGTGACTTGGTCCGGGCGACCCGACCGAAAGAACCCGAGTCTCCGAAGTTCGTCAAAGACTACGTGTCATGGGGCGCCGGTCCGCGAGCCGGACAGTATCTGATTCTGGGAGCCAAGGCGCGCGCGCTGCTGGAAGGACGATTCCATGTCACCACCGAAGACATCAAGGCGGTCGCGCATCCCGTGCTGCGGCATCGGCTGGTCACGACATTCGCCGCTCAAAGCGAAGGATTCACACCGGACCGCGTCATCGACCAGTTGCTGGAAAAGATCCCGGTGGAACTGAACCAGCGCGCGGAAAAACTCGCCCGCGGTTGAGCTACCGTAGTCCCGTCGCTCCGCCGACGGGACGTATCGCAACTGTGGCACAGGTTCTCATCACTGCACGACCGGGGTGTCGGCGAATGTCTGCAACACGACGGGCTGTCGACGGCCTTCGATCAAGAGGATCTCATGGCCCGGGCGAACGTGGTTCCACCGTTCCACCGAACCACCCGGCCAGCGAACTTCCAACTCGACGACAGGCTCGGTCCGGGGAACCGCGAATTGGACGAACCGATCGTTGGTGACCAGGTAGCCGTCAC
>JAYTIB010000111.1:0-2363 GCA_043732205.1 Schlesneria sp.
GCCTGTTGAAAAAACCGTAGCACGGACGCCTCGTCCGTGATTTCCCGTTGGAATTCGGACGGACGAGGCGTCCATCCTACGTTGTTCAACAGGCTGTTAGATTCTATCCAGGCAATCGGCCCACCGGCCGATTTCGTCGATTTCCGCATCCGTCGGGTACTTGGCACCGAGTCCCTTCACGGTGGTCAGCGACACGGGGAACTTCACCTTGCGCAGGGCATCGACTGACTTCTTGACCGGGGCCAACGCCTTGTCGTCCTCACCGCAGACAAAGTGAAACTGCTGACGGAAGTCTGGTTCGTGATCGGCGACCGGTCCCTGGAACGGACCTCCCGCGAGGACGGCTCCGCGAATGATCTCTCGATGCCGCGTGGTCAACAAACACGCCATCGGAACACCGCTTCCCTGCGAATGAACGAAGATCCGCTGCGGGTCAATCGTGTACTTTTCCCGGATGTGAGCGACCAGACCCTCGACGAACTTCGCCTCGCCCGGCGTCCACCGTCCCACCTGATCGGCCTTCGGTCCCACCAAGATGATCCCGCGCCGTTCGCAGACCGACGCCCATTGCTTGATCATCGTCGCTTCCATCGTGTCGCCACCCGGATGAATCCAGAGCATCATTCCGTAGGCCACCGCCGGGTTGTACCCCTCCGGAACGTACGCCCAGAAGCGGTGATCGTGTCCCGCCAGATCATCTGTGAACCGGCCCGTCTTGGGTGCGACCGCCGGCTTCTCTTCCGCGGGCTTGTCGGCGGCCGGCTTGTCGACGGCAGCGTCCTTCTTCCCGGCGGGATCAGCCGCGGCAGGCTTCTCAATCACTTCGCCCGACAACTCGCTGACGACATTGTCCGGCACCGTTGACAGCGTCACATCCAAGACGACCGGCTTCCCTTCATGGAGACACGTGAGCTTCACCGCATCACCCGGCCGGCTGCGACCGACCAGATCCGCGAGCACCCTGGCATCCGCCGCGTCGGTGTCGTTGAACTTGAGAACGCGGTCGCCACGCATGAGCCCCGCCTTGTCGGCCGGACTGTCGGGAAAGACAAACCGGGCACCAACCCCCTGCTCCGTCGAAGCCCCTCGCTTGGGAAGCACCCCCAGATACGGAACCTCGTACGGGACCAGTTCGCCCACCAGCTTCGCCTCGACGTTCAGTCTCTCGTCGCCGCGTTGGAGGGTCAGCTTCACCGAGTCGCCGCCGAACTTGCGGCCCATCACGTGTTTCAACTGAGCCACGCGCCCGATCTTCTCACCATCCGCCCCGATGATGCGGTCGTTGGTCTTCAACCCCGCCTGCTGCGCGGGCGAGTTGTACCGGACCCGGTCCACGATGGCCGGCACATTGGTCGACTGCCCTCCGGCGAAGGTGATTCCGAGCAAACCGGGCAACAGATCCGTCCCCGTCTTCAGACGATCGAGCGACGCGTACACGTCTTCCAGCGGAATGGCGAATCCGATCCCGCCGTCATACCACTCCACACCGGCCGTCTCGCCGTTCCCCGCCGGAGACAACGGGGCGATGACACCCAGAACGCGGCCTTCGATATCGACCAGAGCTCCGCCGTAGTTCACGGGGGACGTCTTGGCATCGGTCTGAATCGCCTTGCCCCAGATGCGGTTGACCGCGCTGATGATCCCAACGGAGACGCTGGGACTGGTCAGTTCAAACGTCCGTCCGAGGGCGATGGCCCATTGTCCGACGCGCACGCCCTCGCGCGGCGCGGCCTTCGCGGGAGTCAACCCGGTCGCGTCGATCTTGAGCAGCGTCAGCAACCGCAGTTTGTCGTTCGCCACCTGTTTCGCGGGAAACCGGCGTCCATCGGCCAGCGTCACCAGGATCGTGGCGGGCTTGGAGACGAAGTTGAAGGTGCTCGAAATGATGAACCCGTCCGCGGAAACAATGATCCCCGACGTCGGCCCCGTCCCGAGCAGGACCTCGCCCACCTGCTCCAACCCGCCGACGGTTTCGATCCGCACCAGACACGGGTCCGCCAGCGCCGCCGCCTGCTTGAACGCCTGCTCCTCCAACGCCTCCAGCTTGGCATCCGCGGCAACCGCCGGACAGCAACCCAAGCTCAACGCCATCGCGGCGACGATGATTCGAATGATCATGAAGAACTCGATTCTGACTCAGGAAACCTGTCGCTTAACACGAAATCGATGATAGCAGAATCCGTCGAATTCCGAATCTCGCCGAACGGTGAGCATCAGTTCCATCGCCAGCGTCGCCAAGCACACCAACCCGAAGAGCGTGTGAAACTTTCAAGTTCAATGGCGGTTCGCCAAAAGATGTAGCGTTGGCTTTAGCCGACGCGGTACGACATCTTGCGTGGGTTGAAACCCACGCCACAAAGACT
>JAYTIB010000112.1:0-2358 GCA_043732205.1 Schlesneria sp.
CCGGAACTTCTGTCGGGAGCGATTGCGACCGTCGAGTCGAACCGCATCCGAATTCGTCCGCCAGATGATTCGTCGAATTGACCACACCACGGCACGCAGTATGTCGCAGCAATCATTCAATTCTTGGCGTGAGGCGTTTCTTGGCGTGGTTCAGCAACCGGAAACCGCGGTGCCTCTCAAGACGGCTGCGCTGGCCGAAGATCTCAAGACTTGGACCGCGTGCCTGACGTCCTCCGTCGTCGCCTCCTGCCGACAACTCGGTTGGCCCGCCGCCGCGAAGGGGCATCGGCTGGAAGAACTCCCCCAAGCTGGCCAGGAGTACCTCAGCCTCGACGTGATGGCATTCCCGGCGGAATCTGGACCGGGGCGCTGGCGACTTCCAATCGCCGTGTTTGAACTGGAGAACCATCGTACCGATGACCGCGTGGCCTATTCGCTTTGGAAGGTGTTGTGCGTGCAAGCACCGTTGCGAGTGGTGTTCGCGTTTCGACGTGATTCGGAAGCTGGCCGCCGTTCGGTCAACGCGATTTGCGAGGATGTCATCGGCAGTTTGTCCGCCGGTGACCGGGCAGCACTCACGGGCGAAATCGTGTTGGCGATCGGCAACCGTGGCGAGGGTGATACTTTTCCGTGGGGATACTTCAAGTTCTGGAAGCTCGACCTCAATGTAGGGCACTTTGAGAAAGTCTGAAACGGCGTGATGCGCCAAGGGAATCTTCAATGGCCAAGTTGAAACCGTGGTATCAAGTCGTCACGCCGCGTGAAGACTTGCGTGAAAACCGAGCGTTGGATGCGTCCGAATTCGCTGTCAATCTCGGACACATTCACGACCGCCGCGCGGAAGTTCACAAGGACTACTTGGAGCCGGATCGTTTCTTCTCCCGGACGCTGCTGACACAAGGGCTGCGCGACCTGGCCACTCAAGTGCTGCGCCGCATGAACGGCATGACCCTCGAAACATCGGCGGTCTTTAACATGGCGACGCAGTTTGGGGGCGGGAAAACCCACTCACTCACGGCGCTCTATCACATTGCCACCGGAGGACAGCCAGCGGCGAAATGGAAGGGCATCGAGACACTCATGAGTGCGGCTGGAGTCTCGTCCATACCGCAGGCCGCCGTGGCCGTCTTCAACGGGAAGGATTTTGATTCGCTGACAGGCCGGGGCGGTGGCAACGAACCCGTTCGCAAGACACCGTGGGGCGACATCGCCTGGCAACTCGGAAAAGCGGATGCGTTGTCAGTCATCGCCGAGCACGATCGTGAGTTCATCGAACCCAAAGGAGACGCGATTCGCGCATTTCTGCCTAAAGACCGGCCGGTCGTGATCCTCATGGACGAATTGATTAGCTATGTGAGCACCTATCGTGGTCGCGGTTATGGCGACCGGCTTTACAACTTCATCGATTGTCTGGCAGAAGTCGCACGTGGCGAAAAAAACGTGGTGGTTGTCGTTTCGGTTCCCGCTTCCGAATTGGAGTACACGGCCGCAGATACTGCCGACGAGGCTCGCTTCAAAAAGATGCTCGATCGAGTGGGAAAAGCGATCCTGATGTCAGCGGACAAGGAAATGCCCGAAATCATTCGCCGTCGGCTGTTCGAGTGGGAAGGATTGCCGGAAGAGGGTCGCAAGACCGCAATCGCCTACGCCGATTGGGCCGTCGAGCATTCGAGCGAACTCGCGGGGATCAACCGAGACACGGCATTGGAGGCATTCAAGTCGTGCTACCCATTCCATCCGTCCGTGATCGCGTTGTTTGAGGGGAAGTGGCAGAGCGTGCGGCAATTCCAACGGACGCGCGGAATTCTGAAATTGCTCGCGTTGTGGGTTTCCAACAATTGTCAGCCTGCCAATTGGAAGCACACCGCTGAACCGCTCATCACGCTGGGGCTGGCTCCCTTCGACAACCAGTTGTTTCGCGCCGCGCTCTTCGAACAACTCGGTGACGACAAGCTGGAGATCCCCGTCACGACGGACATCTGGAAGAAGGATGGAGAGACACACAGCGCGCGTCTCGACAAAGAGGCAACAGACGCGATCAAGACAGCTCAATTGCACCGCAAGGTGGCGGCGACGATCTTCTTCGAGTCATCGGGCGGCATGAGTGCTGATCACGCGGAAGCATCGCTCTCAGAAATCAAGACCGACGTCTGCGGCCCCGATGTCAACACGGCCGATGTCGACACGGTGCTGGAGGGACTGGCTGGGACATGCTTCTATCTTCAGTGGGAACGGAACAGGTATCGCTTCGGGCTGTCACCGAATTTGAACCAGGTGCTGGTCAACCGCCGCGGCGGCGTGCAGCCGAAGCCGATCGAGGAGCGCATCCGCCAACAGACCGAAACACTGTTCCGCAAG
>JAYTIB010000113.1:0-6302 GCA_043732205.1 Schlesneria sp.
ACTCCTCTGGCTGGCGCGCCAAATACCGTCAAGCTTTGCGGATGGCCACGCAAGACAAACTCCCCAATCGTCCCGGCCGTTCGTTCGAACGAGAAGCCCACGCCCGACGACCAAAATCCACCCAATTCAAAAAGCGAAAACCCAAAACTCCCGAACCCAAACCAGACTCTTAAAGTAAGTGCCATTGGGCTAGCGCCTTGCCGCTCACGTCGCACAACTTTCAACAGGAATGGCGGAGAGCCGGTTCTTTTCAAACGAGAAGCCTTCCAAGGAAGGCTCAACAGTGCATGCACCGCGGGCAACCCGCAAGTTCGGCCGTGACCATTCGACAGGGACGGCTTTCGATCACACGACCCACGTCGGCTCCATTGGGGGTATTCCATTGGGATTTGGCAATCCCCGACAATCGATTGACGGACGATCAACGAGCCAATCTTGCCGAACGTCGTTATAACCGGTAAGTTCTCCACAACCCCACCGGTTGTCCCGTCCTCGTCGAACTCCGCATCCCTGAATCACGACAGGATGTCAAAGTGTTTTCAGGCGGCGGCCCGCCGGTGGGACGTGGTGTTTCCAATGGAGTCTCGCGAAACCCCCCAGGAGCTCAAGGATGAGCCGTCTCAGCGTCTATTGGCCGGATGAATGTGACTCGGGTGCGACCGCGGTGGCGGAGGCCCCGATGATTATCCCGTTCCCCCGCGGAATCCGTGACGAGGCACCGCCGCCCCGACTCGATGTGGTCTCGCGGGCGCGGGCTCTGTTTGAAAACCGCCGCTGTCGCCATTGCCGGTATCCGGTGGTCGTCCCGTTGGAACACGATGATGCCCTGATGAACTCCAGCGGATTGGAGATTCCGGGGACCGCGACGCTGGTCGGGTTCGAGTGCCATTCCTGCCGGGCGTCTTGGTCCGTTTGATTTGGAACCGGGGCTTGGCCAGACTAACCCTGCATCAAGCGAACTTTGGGAGTGCTCCGGCTTGACGGAGCTTTGGAATGCGGCCTGGCCGCTTTCTTTGGAATCCGCGAAATCTTCGTTTCGAATGACTTGCCAAGGCGGCTTCGCCGCAATCCAAAATTCCAAAGCTCCGTCAAGCCGGAGCACTCCCAAAGAAGAGTCGCTTGTTTGAGGACCAACCCGCAGCGACTCGCGCTGTCGGTGACACGACGGGTGACGACCACAATCGTGTTCCCGACACTCCATTCAATCGTCCACTCGCCAACGAGGCCCGCCATGCCTGTCGATCAACACGTCGCTGCCATCGTTCATGGCATGGATCTGTCGGCTTCGTCGAGCGGATGGAATAGCCGCCGTGCCAGCGGTGTCGGTCTGTTGCTGATGCTGTTTCTGTCGGCGACCGTGTCGAGCGCGACTGCGGGCGATTGGCCGCAGATCCTGGGACCGAACCGCAACGGCATCGCCGACGGCGACAAACTCGCCGACTCGTTTCCGACCGGCGGCCCTGCGGCGCTGTGGGTCGCCGAGATTGGATCGGGCTTTGCCGGAGTCGTGATCTCGAACGAGACGCTCGTCCTCTTTCATCGCCGGGGCGACGACGACACCCTGTCGGCCTACGACGCCGCATCCGGGAAACCGCTCTGGTCCCAGGGATTCAAGACCGACTTTCGGCCGGCGATTGTCGAAGACGACGGCCCCCGCGCGGTCCCCACGATTCACAAGGGTCGGGTCTATGCGCTCGCTTCGAATGGCGGACTGTATTGCGTCGACTTGAAGACCGGAAAGCCTGTCTGGCAGAGGCAGACGCACCAGGACTTTCACGCTCCCGCCGGATACTTCGGTGCCGGGAGTTCGCCGCTGGTCGAAGGCAAGGTGCTGATCGTCAATGTGGGGGGCGACAAGGACGGTGCCGGGGTCGTGGCGTTTGATCTCGACACCGGCCAGACCGTCTGGCAGGCGACCAAGGAACAGGCCAGCTATTCATCGCCGGTGGCGGTGACGCTCGACGGCACCCGTCATCTGTTGTGCATCACGCGGTTGAACCTGGTGTCGCTCGATCCGCTCACAGGCAAGGAACGGTTTCGGACGCCGTTCGGCCAGCGCGGGCCGACCGTCAACGCGGCCATCCCCGTCCTGATGAAGAACCAGGCGCTGCTGACCGCCAGTTACGGAATCGGCGCGGAACTGCTGACCATTCACCCCGACCGCGTGGAGGTCACGTGGAGCGACGAAGTCTTGTCGAGCCAGTACACGACACCGATCCTGCACGAAGGGGTGATGTATGGCGTGGACGGCCGACAGGATGGCGGCCCCGTCGCCCTGAAGTGCTTTGACCCGCAGACGCGCAAGGTGCTGTGGACGCAACCGGGACTCGCCTACGCCACACTGATCGCCGCCGATGGCAAGCTGCTGGTGATGCAATCCAACGGCAAGCTGAAGGTGGTCGAGATGAACAATTCGGCCTACCGCGAACTCGCCTCGGCCAGCCTGCTCAGCGGCACCACCCGCGCCCTGCCGGCCTTGGCCAACGGTCGGTTGTACGTCCGAAACGAAAACACGCTGAAGTGCGTGAATCTCGGCCGATGATCACGTCGCATCGTCGGTCGACATCAACCTCGCGATTTCCAACCGGTCGTCGCCGCCGAGTGAGTTCAGCGCGTCGACCACGCGCCGGCGGCGCTCGGGCGGGTGGTTCTGGTTCAGCTTCCACTTTCCTTCCAGGCGGGTGATTTCAATCTCGAAGCCGACGATTGCGTCGAGCAATTTCTGGTGGAATTCCGTTCCCGCATCAAACGCCCACGGCTCGGGACGCGAGGCTTCGTACTGTTGGACGAGAGCCTCCAAGATTTCGGCCAGTGCCGTTCGATCGGCGATCGGCTTCAGCACGCCGTAGGCATGCACGGCGACATAGTTCCAGGTGGGGACGGTGTTCGGCGTCTCATACCACGTCGGCGAGATGTAGGCGTGCGGCCCGGAGAAGACGACCAGCGCCTCACATCCAAAGTCGCGGGCCTGCTCGTTGGCTTTGGCAAAGTGGCCGATCAGAGTCCCCAGCGGCCCGCGTGTCGGGTCCAACAGCAGCGGCAAGTGACTGGCCACCAGACCCTGCGGACCGTGCGTTGTCACCAGGGCGAATCCGTGCTGCTGCATGAACTCGTGCAGCCGAGTTGTGTCTGTTTCGAGAAACGCGGCGGGGATGTACATGCAATGTGCTCAACGAGGACTCGTGACCGGAGCGTGTGCGGATCACTCAACGCGGGAAACCAACAACCGAATGAATCAAGAAAACCAAACGGAACTTCATCGACAGCCGTTGAAGAGGGAACCACGGAATTCCCGGCGCGGTCATGCCGCAACCAAACGTAGACAGGAAAATGTGGGACAGGAAGATATGAGCCACCATCGGGTTTTTCTGCTCGGATATACTTGTCCCAAATCTTCCTGTCGACGTTTTCTTGACCGTCGTCGGTAAAAGAATGACTCCGATCTTTGATGACGACTCGCAGAGCTGCTTGACCAAATCAAATCTTCGCGGCCAGACCAGAAGCGAATCGTTAGTAGTACGGAAGGACACGGTAGGACGGTCCGGTCATCAGGATTCGTCCCGGCACATTTCTTCCGCCACTTTCTTCCATCTGATTCCGTGCATTTCCGTGACTTCCGTGGTTCCTGTCTTGCTTCGTGGGTACAAGAATATCGGTCACGTACGATACAGTGCGGACGATATCCCGCAACAAGACACCGTCCACCAGTCCGTTGGAAAGAGACGTTCATGCGATTCACGAAAATGCACGGGGCCGGCAACGACTATGTTTACGTGGACTGTTTCGCCGAACCGGTTCCCGCGGACATCCCCGCCACCGCCATCGCGATCAGCGACCGCCACACTGGTGTCGGCGGGGATGGTCTGGTCCTGATCGGTCCCTCCGAATGGGCCGATGCCAAGATGCGGATGTTCAACGCCGACGGGAGCGAATCCGAGATGTGCGGCAACGCGATCCGCTGCGTCGCCAAGTATGTGTACGACCACGGGCTGGTGAAGAAGCCGGAACTGAAGATCGAAACCGGCCGCGGCATCCTGACCATGCAACTCGTGACCGGCTCCGATGGCAAGGTCGATCAGGTCACGGTGAATATGGGAGCCCCCATCCTCGAAGCCTCCCGCATTCCGACCACGCTGCCGGGGAATCCGCCGCTCAACCTGCCGCTCGAAGTCGCGGGGCAGGTGATTCATGTCAGTTGCATCTCGATGGGCAACCCGCACTGTGTGACGTTTGTCGACGAAGTGAACGACGACTGGGTACTGCGCGTCGGTCCGCAGATCGAACGGCATCCGGCGTTTCCCCGGCGAGTCAACGCGGAATTCATCCAGGTCGTGTCGCCGGATGAGTTCATCATGC
This sequence comes from Schlesneria sp., assembly GCA_043732205.1. Taxonomy (GTDB): domain Bacteria; phylum Planctomycetota; class Planctomycetia; order Planctomycetales; family Planctomycetaceae; genus Schlesneria. The sequence continues at coordinate 4,357 of JAYTIB010000113.1, forward strand.
GGGTCTGGGAACGGGGCAGCGGCGAAACACTCGCCTGCGGGACGGGGGCCTGTGCGGCCGCGGTCGCCGGGGTGTTGACCGGACGAACCCATCGCACGGTGACGGCCCATCTGCGCGGCGGCGACCTAAAGTTGGAATGGTCGACCAGCGGCGACGTCTTCATGACCGGCCCGGCGACCGAGGTCTTCAGCGGTGATTGGCAGGCATGAAATCTGTGATGCTTGCCTCTCAGCCAAACTGACGAGCGGCGCGGGACAATGTGGTGAGCCGGGTGCCGTGAGGCCCCGGATTCCGCGACGAAGAGTCCGGGGCCTCACGGCACCCGGCTCACCAAATCCCATTTGCCATTGATGCGCCGACACTTACTTCGCCCGCGTCAACAAGTCGCGATAGATCATCAGCGCTTCGTGGTATTCATCAATCGTGTCGGCGTTGAGAACCCCCTTGTGGCGGGCCAGTTCCCGTTCGATGCGGTCGACGAAATGTTCCACTTCGGCCTTCTTCGGGACGAGTGGCTTGCCGGGGATTTCCACGAAGATCGGTGCCGAGTGCGCGAAGCGGATGCGCTGGTCGGGTCGGTTCTCAAAGCTGCGGACGATCAGCCAGCCCGAGCGGTCGAACGTGATGGTTTGATCGACCGTCGCGGTGATGTGGCCGCGCGTCGAAGTCGGTTGGGCGGGAACTTCGGACCAGACCACGTTGCCGTTCTGAATGATCTCGATGCGGCCCAGTGAGGAGGTCGATTCCACGACGCCCGTCACTCGAACACTGGCCTTGTCCGTCGTCACGCGGAACGTGTGACCGGCCTCTTCTCCGTTGAACTGCATCTGCATCAGCGGGCCGGTCGTGACGAAGCTGCGGCCCGCCAGCAGGTTCGCCCGCCATTTGTCGAACGTGAACTCACCGGGAACACGCACGTAGACCCGGCCGAAGCCGAGCGGCACGGGATGAACGCCCGCCCCGGTCCCCGCCGACGGCATCATGCGGAAGCCGCAGTTGAGGTACGCGTAATAGCTCTGGAAGCCGAAGTCGATCCAGCCCCATTCGGTGAACCCCTTGTCGGTCAGTTCCAGGTTCATCGATTTCGGCGCGGCATCCAGCGTCCAAGCGGGGAAGCCAAACTCCGTCCGCCAGCAATGATTGTTCGCCAGCTCGAACAGGTCGACCTTCATCAGCGGGACGATCATCGGTGACCACGCCCACGAATGCTTTTCGAGATCGAGGAACGCACCTTCGGCATGCGCCCGTTCGGCAATGCGGCGGACGGGCGGCACGCCGTGATCGAGCGGCGTCTTCTGGCCGCAGATCAACACGGCGCCCAGCGTGTGCGACTTCCCACCGACCGTGAAATTTTCGTACTCGGTGTTCAGCGGGTAGATGCCGTGGAGCGGGTCGACCTTGATCCACTCGGGCTTGGGGGCGGGTTCCTTCACGCGATTGCCGCTGACGGGACTGGTGTCGGCGGCGGTGACCCAGTGCGACAGCGGCATCGCCACATTCAAGTCTTCCGCCATGATCAAATTGGGCATGTCCACCAGCGGCCGATGCGCGTGAACGTCGCCCGAGTACCAGCCGAGGCTCGACATGTCGATCCACCGCTGAATCGGCAGCGTGACTTCCACGTCCTTCTTGCCGCCTACCACCACGGTTTGCACGAGCGGAACGTATTCCTTGCCCCGTTCGACCGTGATCGTGTACTGGCCGGGCGTCACAATGACCACGAAGGGATGGGCGGAGAGCGTGACATGCTGTTCGATACTGGCCGGTCCCGCCTGCCGCTTGTATTCGATCGCCGATCCATCGGGCGACGAGGACTTCGGAAAGAACCACTTGCCATCGGCTGATTGAATGTAGATCCGGGCCGCGACCGGTCGTTGCGTGCCGGCATCGATCACCTGACCCGTCAGCTTCATCCGGGGTTCATCAGCCGCAACGCGGGAGATTGT
>JAYTIB010000114.1:0-6292 GCA_043732205.1 Schlesneria sp.
AACTGCGGTGTTTTCACGGCCGAGGAATTGATCGACACTTTGTCGCAGCCGGCGTTGAGCAGCGCGCGGATGTCGTCGATGGTGCGGATGCCGCCACCCACTGTGAGCGGCATGAAACAGACTTCGGACGTGCGGCGCACCACATCCAGCAGGATCGCCCGCTCTTCGTGACTGGCGGTGATGTCGAGGAACACCAGTTCGTCAGCCCCGTCTTCTTCGTAGCGCGCGGCGACTTCGACCGGGTCGCCGGCATCCTGCAGGTTGAGGAAATTGACCCCTTTGACGACACGCCCCGCGTGAACGTCGAGACACGGAATGATGCGTTTGGCGAGCATGGTGGGTCTTGAAACTTGGTGTTCGGTGCAGTTCGTTGACGTGATAGAAAAATGTCCGAATCAGGTGAGCCGGGTGGCGTAAACCCAATGATGACGTGACCGACAAAACTCCCCGTAGCGTGGGCTTCAGCCCACGATGCGGCGAGATTTCACTTAACACATGGGCTGAAGCCCACGCTACTTCGACTTTTGTCGGTCACGTCAATCAAGTATTTATGACGCGAAAAAGCGAGAAGTTTAGTGGCCGAGAGTCGATGACCTGACGCCCGAAGGAATCGGCCGTACTTTGAACCCCACACCGCATGAAATCGCGTTCGAACTCGCACGCCGGCAGCCATACAGATGAAGCGAATCGGAGTTGGACGATCCACGAGGGCTGGCTCGTACACTGGAGCAGTAGGACATCAGCACCGGGGCGTGGTTTCGCGACTTGAGAATGGCCGACTCTTGGGGATTTGCGCCGTTTTGGGAGTCGCTACAAACATGCTTCCGAAACCCGGTCTACGTCAGGTTCACGCCCACCGGAATCCTTCAAACGGGCTCGCACATGCTGCCCAAAAAGTGTTCTCGCAGCCCATCGGCAGCGTAAGCGCATTCAAGCCAGTAGGTTCTGAAATTACACTGCAATGATTGTCATCGGTGTGGTCGGATCACCGACCACACCGACCACACCGACCACAATCAAGGACGAAAACTTCCGTGGCCGAAAGCACGCCGAGCCCGTGCGACGCTCACACGTGGTATCAGGTTAGAGACGCCGAGAAACAGAAACTTCGCAAACCGTTCAAATAACCTTGCCGTCGCTTGGCCTGTCGTCCTGCTTCGGCACCGAAAGAGTCGGTTGATCAGTGTGCCAACCAAGACTTCGTCCCCAGAACATCGAGGAGATAGTTGGCGACGACTTCTTGTTCGATCCAAGGAGGCATCAGCGGCTGGAACTTGCTCAGGCGGTAGTTTGGCAGTGAGGCGGCGACTTGTTGCCAGAGGGTTTCGTTGTCCCAGAATGCTGGATCGCAAAGTTGATGACGGACAGCCTGAAAGCCGGCCAGCGTCAAATTGTCATCGCGGATTCTGAGCAGGTAGTTGTCGTTGACGATTCTCCAGTTCGGGCCGATCGAGGCGATCGCGTGCTTCAGTGTCGAGTTGATACGGCCACCAGCGAAGGTCCACCAGAAGATCTCGCCGCCGATGTCTTCCATGCCGCCGCAATCAGGCTCGATGATCCCGTGCCTGGTTTGGCGTTGTTCCGCCAACACGGCCTGCGACGCCGGGTTCAAGTAGCCGAAGGTGTCTGTCGAGGTGAGAATCTGCAAGATCTTTTGACAGATGTGAAAGCTCAGGAATTGGGGGATGTATCCGCCCCAGGTTGGCTGCCGACCACGGGGAGCTGGTTCCACAATCACTCGTCGGTCGTCGTGTTGAACCCGGAGCACGGCCCAGGGACGCCCGCCCAGAAGAAAGCAACTGACTCCATCGACCAGCCGATCCACGAAGCCTTGATTCAACGTGCCCAACGGTTGGGTTGCGGATGTTTGAACGGTGTAGCTTTGAGGACTCGAAAAAACCGCGTACAGCTCCATGAAGTTGCGTCGGCCGAATCGCTTCTCAGCCTTGGGGCCGAGGACCAGCAGGCCGCTGGCCAGGCGCAATGATTCATCGTTGACCATCCATTCGATCAGGCGGTCAAACTCTGCTCGCGAGATCCCACGAAAGTCAGGGACGTGATGCAGGTGTTCCCACGCCGCCTCTGGGGCAACGCCATCACTCGCCAGTGACATGGCCAGCAATTGGTGGATCAAGACGGGCCAGCAACGGTCCGAGACTTCGACACTCTCCACCCAACCAGACTTGGCCAACTCCACAAGGGCGATGGCTTGCAACACTCCCTCGGATGATTCGCAAAAGAACGTCGTATTCGCTGACTGGCCCGCGCGGCGGCCTGTGCGGCCCATTCTTTGGAGGAACGAACTGACCGTGTCGGGAGCCTCAGCTTGTAGCACACGATCCAGGTCGCCCACGTCGATGCCGAGTTCCAGTGTGGAAGTGCAGACGATGCACGCATCGGTTCCGTGATGAAACCGTTCTTCGGCCAGCAGTCGTTCTTCTTTCGAGACGGCGCTGTGATGCACGAACACCTCGGTTCCGGCCCGACGCATGTTTTCGGCAACAGCTTCGGTGACGGATCGAGACTGGCAGAAGAAGAGGCTTTTGCCTCCCTTGGCCAGTCGGGCGGCGTCGAGCGCCAGATCCGACAAATCCTGGGACCGAACGATCAACAACTGCCGGCGGGCCGGTTGCTTGGGAGGATCAACAACTCGTCCCGGTCGGCGCGAGGTTCCTTGTAACCAGTTCAAGATCGCGTCGGGATTGCCGACGGTCGCGCTGAGTCCCACACGCTGCACGTCGTGCCGAGAAAGTCGGGCGATCCGTTCCAGCACACTCATTAAGTGAGCGCCTCGGTCTGTCCCCGCGATCGCGTGAACTTCGTCAATGACGACGATTCGCAGATCCCCAAACAATTTGGCGGTATCGACACGCTGGGAAACCAGCATCACCTCCAGCGACTCGGGGGTCGTCATCAGCAGTTCCGCCGGGTCTTTGCGGAAGTGGCGGCGTTCGTGGTCGGTGGTGTCGCCGTGCCAGACGAACCGGTGCAGTCCGACCATCTCGGTGTACAGGCCCAGTCGCTCGGACTGATTGTTGAGCAAGGCCTTGATGGGAGCGATGTACAGCGCTCCCACACCATCGGGCGGATCACTGACCATGCCAGAGAGCGTGGGGAACATCGCTGCCTCGGTCTTGCCGCCTGCAGTGGGAGCCAGCACGACCGCATTGAATCCGTCGAGCAGCGCCTCGCCCGCTTGCTCCTGCACGGGGCGCAGGCTCGACCATCCCAGGCGGGCGACGATGGCTTCCTGCAAACGGGGAGCGAACCGCGAGAAGACACTCACCACGCGTCCTCCTGCGGCACCAGTTCTTCCGCGTCGTCCGGCGGCGGCGTGACCTGACCGGCCAGGATGTGCTGTTCCTCGACCGACGGCTCCTTCGGAGTGAAGCCGTACTGCGCCATCGGATCATAGTCGGGGTGTTGATCAACCAGATCCAACTGGTCGACGAATTCTCGCAGGAACTGCCTGGGCACAACGCCGACATCGCCCTTGAAGCCTGTCGTCACCTGCTCCACCAGACAGTCCACAAATCCCGAATCGATGCGCGACTCCAGCCGTATCCGATCGTTCGTGGGAAACAACTCCCGCAACCGCAGCGCAACGGCCTTCAATCGTTCCGCATCGAACGGGGTCAATTCCAACTGAGCCTGTCGCAGGCTGGCATACTTCCCCTGCTTCATGAATCGGATGCGATCGTGCAGCGGAGTCAGGCCCGCCACGCCGTGTCGCGTGTCAAAGAATTCGGGCGTCCCCGTGAAGAGCCAGAGGAGTCCCGGATACGAGCCCGCCGCATCGGCGATCTGACGGATGCCGTTGAGCGATTTGTGCCGCGAGTCCTTCCGCATCCGCAGAATCGTTTCGGCTTCGTCGATCACGATCACCAGTCCTGCGTACCCCGCCGCTTTCACGATCTCCAAGACACCGCGCAGGTAGTCGAGGGCATCGCGACTGCCGATGTCCCCCTTGATTCCGGCGGCTCGTTTGGCGGCCGAGCTGACGTTTCCGCTGCCACACAACCACGAGATCAGTGCCCCGGCTTCCGAAAAGTCCCCCTTCTGTTTCAGATCGAAAATGGTCTGGATCACACGCACAAAATCCGGCGGGGCATGTCCGCCGGTGAGCGACATCAGATTCTCATCCAGTCGTTGCCGGACCAGCGCATCGAAACCGTCGTCACTGTCGTCCTGACCCGCTGCAATCAAGGCCGCTTCGACGTTCCCGATCCAGCGATCGAGAATGTCGCTCAGTGCTCCCCGAGGACACGAGGCGGTCCCCAACTCCGTCATCACCTTTCGGTAGACATCGTCGAACTGGTGGAAGCGCAGATCATTGTCGGAGACGACGACGAAGCTGGTGGCGAAGTTTTTGGCTTGAGCGTCGAGAATCGCCAGTCGGGCCATGAACGTCTTGCCGCATCCATAGCCACCGCGCAGGAACTTGATCGATCCCTCACGTTCCTTGGCCAGGTCGAGCTGCCGATGGATCTCGCCCCGCTGCTTTTCGATTCCCACGGCGAACGTTTCGATCCCGCGTTCGGGGACGAGTCCCTTCCGCAGGGATTCGAAGATGTGCTCGACATCGCGCGTGGTCAGTGTGCTCATGGTGCTCCCTCTCGAACGTAACGTTTCACACCGGCAATGACGTCGATGCGGACACTGAAGGGTGCGTTCTTGGCCAACTCTTCAAACTCTCGCGCAAACTTCCGCAGCGCCCGTTGCCCGTCGAGCATGGTGCAGGCTTCCGATTCCGTGACGGCACCGTGAACGGCCAGATGCTCGAAGAGTTGTCGAACTCCGGCATCGGAGAACTTTTGCAACCAATCGCGTTGTGGCCGAGTTGAGTTGGGGACCGGTTCGGTGGCCGGTTTGCGGCCGGTGGCCGTCACACCGAAGCGATCATTCACGATACAGGGCGTCACGCTGGCGTCGGCACCGAGATGGTAAAGCTCGACGAGGGCGCGTGTGTCGGTCGCTCCCGCCAATCGGAAGAACAGTTCGAACTGCTGACCGACGGTCGCCGAAATCGTTCCGGCCGAGAGCTGAGCCCCCCGCGCTTCACAGAGTTCGACCTGAACGTCGTTCGCGTCGGAGACTCGCAGCCCCAGTTCCACTTGAGCCGCCCCGCTGAACCCCAGCGTCTTTTGAGCCACCATCGTGACCGTCGCCTGCAAACAGTGCATGCCCGCCACACCCTGCGTGGCTGCGGCCGTGACCGAGTACTGGGTGGGACTGCCCCCCTGGGAGGTGCGGTGAACCAGTGTCAAAACGGGAATCACGCGTTCCTGCAAACTGTTGCCGCCATGCACGAAGGACATCGGTTTGTGGCCGCGGTCGAACAGTGCGGTGGACTCGGGCAACATCAGTTGCTGGTCGTCACTGTCGCAATCGTAGTTCAGGTCGCGCAGTGAAACACGGACCGCGTTCGCATGATCTGCCGCAACGGACGAGAAGACATGGCGGCGATCCGGATCAATCTTGCGACCATGCGGTTGCACAGTACCGGTCGTTTCGTCATTCAGCAGGAAGCCGTGATCAGCCGTGATGACAAACCGCTTCACACCGGCCTCGCGCAGCAGTCGCCACGCCGCCCGCAGTCGTTGCAGTGTGGAGTCGAAGACCGCGAGGCCCGCTCCATTTTCTCCGGCGTCGTCGATCTCCTGGCTGTGCACAATCACCAGCCGCGCGCGGCCGACCGACTGCTTGAGAGACTTCGCGTCGCGATTGAGCACGTCATCGAGCTTCCACCACGGACAGGTCGAACCACCCACGCGGTTTTGCATGGCCTTCTTGCGAGTCTCCGGGTCGAACACGCGGAACTGATTCAGGTCAAATCCTTCCACGGAACCGTTCTTCAACACCAGCTTTAGGCGTCCCCGTTCCGACACGGGGGCGAGGGCATTCATGCCGATGGCTGTGACGGTGGGAAGTTCCGCCAGCCGGGGGGTCAGGAGCATGTTCGTCGCCGTGGAGTCCGCCAGCGCGCGATGCAGTTCTTCGGCCATCTCAAAGCGGAGTGCATCTACCAGGAACAGCGCCGTGGTTTCCGAGTCGTGAATCAGAGGTCGCACCACGTCGTCGAACAGCGTTCGCTGTTGCATCGGTGCGGGCGGCAGGAAGCCATGCTTGAGACACAGCCCATTGAATGCGCGAGCCCACGCATCGGCCCATTCTCGCCACAGCCTCCGGAGCACATCGAGACGCGCCCTCAGCAAATCGAATTCCGGCAACTGGGTGTACAGCAGCGTCAGCCGCCGCTGTTCGAGATGTCGATGAGCCTGATCGACCGCCG
>JAYTIB010000115.1:0-16264 GCA_043732205.1 Schlesneria sp.
CCGTCGCTCCGCCGACGGGACGAGCCGAACCGGTCAATTCCCACCGCGGGAAGTATATCGTGGCCGATGCGGCCAGCATCCAAACCAACGCTGGCCGCATCGGCCACGATACCTGTGATTACCGCGCCCGGTCTTATGGCAGCTTGATCTGCACGCCGCGTTGCTTGAGCACCATTTCAATTTCGACCCGGTCGATCAGCTCGGGTTGGATGAGCGCGGTGACGCGGCCCTCTTTGAAACTGGCGGTCGCGCATTCGACACCTTTCAACTTGTAGACCATCTCGTAGACCGCCAGCGAGCAGGCTTTGCAATCGAGGCCGACGACCGGGATCTCGACCCGCTTCAGCTTGTCCTTCTCGACGGTTCGCAGCGGCTTCACGCCGAAGGTGTGGTTCGATGCGCCGCGCAGCAGGTTGTCGAACCGTTCGACGATCTGCTCGGGCTTCGCACCGGGAAACGCTTTCGCGGGATCGTATTCAAAGCCCGCTTCCGCGTTCGCGAAATCGATGCTCACCAACTTGAACTCGGGCAGCTTGGCGAAGACATCGCGCAGATCCTGTTCGCGGTCGGTCGAGAACAGTCCCGTGATCTGATGCTTGATCAGATTGGCCGGCTCGGGTGGCTTCGGTTGATCGTCACCGCGGGCGATCACCGGAGTGATGCAACACAACATCAGCAGGACCGCTGTCGTAGCCGTTCGCGGCGTTCGGCTTCCAAGTCTTGGGTTCATGGTTCTGTTCCACATACTCGTGTGATCGGGTTCGTAGTGTGTCAGGACGACTGGCGACTACCGTAGTCCCGTCGCTCCGCCGACGGGACGTCCGGTCGGCGGAGCGACCGGACAACATTGCGCTACCGGGTTTGGAAGAACGGGCTTTGAACGAGTTGATGAATGAGCGTGCGGATTCCGCCGCCGTCCTTCTGCGTGCCGGCCACGATGGCGGCGATCTGGTCGCGGTCGCCGAACAGGATGTCGCGACCGGTGCCGTAGATCGCGAACTGTTCCGTCAGGTTCCTCAACAGCCGCTGTGAATCGGTCGCCAACAGCGACTGGAATTCGAGAATGTCCTTGAACCGCCGGCCATCGGTCAACTCGCTGGAGGCATCAACCGCCGGGCCGAGCTTGAAGCTGATGCCGATGAACGGATCGATCGCGCCGCGCGGCGCGGGATCGCCGTCGCCGATCGAACGGTATCGAGTCCGGAATCCGCCGATGACATCGAACGATTCCATCGCGAAACCCGGCGGGTCCATCTTGGCGTGGCACGACGCGCACACCATCTCGGACCGGTGCTTTTCCAATTGATCACGGATCGACTTCGCTCCGCGCACGTCGGGTTCGATGGCGGCGACATTGGCCGGCGGCGGATCGGGGGGTTGACCGAGCAGTCGGTCCATCACGAACGCACCGCGCGGGACGGGCGATGTCGTCGTCCCGTTGGCGGTGATCTTCAGGATCGAAGCCTGAGTCAGGAATCCACCGCGCGGACAATCGGGCGGCAGCGTCACGCGCCGCATCTGCGAACCGCTCACGCCGGGGATTCCGTAATGCACGGCAAGCTTCTCGTTGAGCATCGCGAAGTCGGACTTGATGAGATACCCGGCACCGAGATTCTTCTCGATCAGTTCGCGGAAATAGGCCCGCGTCTCGGCGACCATCGAGTCTTGGAGGTACGCGCTGAACTCGGGATAGAGCTTGCGGTCGGGATCGGTCGACGCGATCTGCCGCAGCTTCAGCCACTGGCCGAGGAAGTCCTCGACGAACCGCTGCGACCGCGCGTCCGCCAGCATCCGCTCGACTTCCGCCCGCAGCACTTCGGCCGTATGCAGCTTGCCGGTCGCGGCCAGTTCGATCAGCCGCTCGTCGGGCATCGAGTTCCACAGGAAGTACGACAACCGCGACGCCAACGCGAAGTCATCCAACGCCCCGGCCGGTTCGACGTGATAGAGGAAATCCGGCGAACACAACGCCGCGCGATACGCCCAGCGCATCGCTGTTTCGAAGCAGTCGCCCGCCTTCAATCGATCGTCGACCTTCGCCACGTAGGCTCGGCGAACGTCCGCATCGACCGGCCGCCGAAACGCCTTCGGCAGGAAGCTGGCCAGCAGTCGATCCGCGTCGACCAGCGGTTGCTCGCTGTGGACGGTCCAGATTCCCGAGACCTTGTCAGGCTCGTTCTTGCCGGCTCCGACTTCGCGCCGGACCGGTGTTCGTCTGGGGGCGCGGACATTCGGAGGGGCGGCCGGTTTGAATTCGACCAGCGGCAGATCGCCGAACAACTGCCGATGACTGACGGGGGGCCAGACATCGTGCAGCGGTCCCTCGATGTCGAACCAGTCGCAGGTGATGCCGGGACCGGTGAAGGCCATCGCGCGCCCCTTGCGACTGTAGTTGGCGGTCGGTGCCAGCGACGCCGCGTTGAAGCCGATCGTCTCTTTGTAATTCAGCCACTGGACGACTTCGTGCTGCTGTTCGGTCATCGACGGCGCGTCGTAATAGCCGAGCACGGAACTGGGATGTCCGCCGCCGCGACCGTCGCCGCTCAACTGCACGATCGACAACCGCGCCGCCTCGGTGCCGCGTCCCGGCAGGACTTTCCCCTTGTCCCATTGAAAGCTCCACAGCGACGTGCGCATGCGGTAGCGGCCGGGATAGAGCGCGACGAACTCGATGAAGTACGGATGGAACGATTCGTCCTCATGCCGGAACAAACCGACACTCGCCCCGTTGCGGAACGAACCCATCCGCTCGTGGGCTCCCTGATCGATGTGGTTCTGTTCGCCAGCCGGTGGGAAGTCGGGATCGGGCTGCTTGTTCTTCAGCAGCACGCCGTCGCCGTTCATCAGGACGTGCGCGACAAAGCCGCCCGGATTCGCCAGCGAGATCCGCTGCTTCGTCACCGTCGGCGGCAACGGCTGAGTGGCGATGGCCACGTCGAGCGTTCGATCGGCCGCTTCGACGTACTTCGCCAAATTGACGTGCGAGATGTCGAGCGCATCGCTGTTCTTGTCGAATCCATGCGCCGAGCCATCGACCGGCAGATCCCCCTGAAGCGGGATGCCCGGCATCTGGAGCAGGTCGCGGACGGTGTTCTCGTACTCGGCCCGCGTCATTCGTCGCACACCGGTCCGGCCGTCACCGGCGAGCGTCGCCTGCTCGGCCTTGATGAGCGATTGTTTCAGCAGCTTCGTGGCGGCGGCGGTCTCGGCGGCGGGAGGACGCGGCTTCTGTTTGGGCGGCATCTCACCCGATTCGATCCGGTCATGAATCTTGACCCAGCGGGCGAAGTCTTCGGCGTTGGCGCCGTTCAGCTTCAACGCCGACAGGTCGAGGCCGCCCTGCTTCGCCTGCGAGTCATGGCATTCGAAGCAGTACGTCTGGAAGAACTCAACCGGCTCACCCGGCGCGGCAGAGACAACAGTCGCACCGAGAAGCAGAATCGATGCAAACGAGTAGCGAACAAACATTCGGTTGGACCTTGGTAATCTTTCGGCCGGCTGTGTGATGTTTAACCGCGTGGGCAACGCCCCGCGCGTCGTACACATCGACGTGAACTCGCGGGGCGTTGCCCACGCGGTTAAACGAAATGAAAACGTCACGCCATTTCCAATCCGCGGAACGTTCCCTTGCCGGTCGAAAACTCGTCGACGCCGATGCCGAGTCGTTGCAGCATCGAGACGAACAGGTTCGTCAACGGGTAGTTGTTCACCGGGTCGAAGGCCAGGTGCTGGCCGTGCTTGAAACCGCCGCCGGCCAACAGCGCGGGGAGGTTGACGTTCGAGTGCGAGTTCGCGCTTCCCATGCAGGTGCCGTACAGGACCATCGTCCGGTCCAGCAGTGTCTGGCCCTCTTCCTTGGTTTCCCTGAGTGACGTGAGGAAGCTGGCCAGCGCTTCGAACTGCCGCTCTTCGTGGCCGCGCAGTTCGGTGAGAACTTCCGGCCGGTTGCCGTGGTGCGTGATGTTGTGAATGACGGTCGTGTCGACGAACAGCGAAATCAGCCGCGACGAATCGGTCTCCAGCGCCAGCTTGATGACGTCGAACGTCAGCCGCGTCTTCTGGACGAACGCCTTCGCATCGTCGATGTCTTCGGGGGGCTTGGCGTCGACCTTCGGCTTCGGCTTGTGCTCCCAAGATTCCGAGCTTTCCAGCCGCTGTTCGAGATCGCGGACGGCCGTCAGGTATTGGTCCATGCGCCGCTGATCGGCCTGGCCCAGCGAGCGGTTCAGCCGCTTCGATTGGTCGCCGACGAAGTCGAGCATGCTGCGGCCCTGCTTGAGCGCTTCGACATTCGCCGCGACTTCCTGCGGATTGCCCTGCACGAACAGCTTCTGAAACAGCTTCTTCGGACTCCGCTCGGCGGAGATGGGCGCACCGCTGCGCGTGAAGCTCAGCGTCTGCCCCCCTTCGCTGCTCATCGCCAGTACCAGCGACGGATAGCGCGTCCGGTTCCCGATCAACTCGGCCGCGTACTGGTCGAGCGACACCCAGTTGCGGAAGCCGCCGCGCTCGGGATGCGGCGTGCCGGTGAGAAAACATTTCTCGGCCGAATGCGCACCGGTGACTCCCGGATGACTGGTTCCCGAGAAGACGGTGAAGTCGTTGCGAAACGCCGCCAGCTTTTCGAGGTACGGGGTCAGTTCGTAATCACGGCCGGACTTCTCGGGAAAGAAGAACTGCGGCAGGATTCCCATGTTCGTTTCGATGGCGACCATCCGTCGGGGCAACTCGGCATGGGCCTCGGCTCCAAACGCCGGACGCATCGCATCGAGAAACGGCAGCGCCATCGCCACTCCGGTGCCGCGCAGGAAGGCCCGCCGGGATAACACGGTGCCGCCGTGGGGTGATCTTCGCATGGGACAGTTCCTTTCAACCGAGTGCTTCGTCAGGCTTCAAATCTGGGGTGACGTTACTGTAGTCCGGTCGCTCCGCCGACCGGACGTCCCGTCGGCGGAGCGACGGGACTACAGTAGTCGCGACGGGACGACGTTCAATTTCTGGTAATGAATTCATCGAGATTCAGGATCACATTTCCGACCGCAGTCAGTGCCGCCAGTTCCGACGTGTCCACACCGGCCGGGACGGGGCCGATCGGGTCGGTGGCGAGCTTGGCAGCCTCATCGGCATGCGAGGCATAGTACGCGCGGCGGCTTTCGTAAAGCTTGGCGAGCACCGCGATCTCATTCTGTCGGGCGGGTCGGACCAGCGCGAGTTCCAGTCCCTTCGCGAGCCGGTCTTCCAGCTTTGGACCCGCTTCCCTGACCATGCGCCGCGCGAGCGCCTGCGCGGTTTCGACGAATGCGGGATCGTTCAGCGTGACCAGCGCCTGTAACGGCGTGTTCGTGTTGATCCGGCGGACGGTGCAGAGCTCACGGCTGGGGGCGTCGAAGGTCGTCATCGCCGGATAGGGCGTCGTCCGCTTGATGAACGTGTACAGGCCGCGGCGATACCGATCCTCACCCTGGCTCGTTTCCCATTTTGTCGTGTTGTAGGTCGACTGCCAGATCCCCTCGGGCTGCGGGGGCATCACCGAGGGACCGTACATCTTGCGGCTGAGCAGTCCGGACACGGCGAGCGCGTTGTCGCGAATCATTTCGGCTTCCAACCGGAACCGCGGTCCGCGCGCCAGCAGCGTGTTGAAGCGGTCGCGCTCCATCAGCTCGCCCGTGGCTCGCGACGATTGCCGATAGGTCGCGGACATCACGATCAACTTGCAGAGCCGCTTGTGGGACCAGGGACGAGTACCGAGTACTGAGTTTTGAGTGCCCGACGATGCGGCCGCAGTGTTGTCTCCTCTGGCTCTCGACTCTCGACTCTCCGCACTCGACCCGTCCATGAACTCGACCGCCAGCCAGTCCAACAGTTCGGGATGAGTCGGCGGCTGACCCTGCGAACCGAAGTCTTCCTGCGATTCCACCAGTCCCGCACCGAAGAACTGCGCCCAGACACGGTTCGCCGCCACGCGCGCCGTCAGCGGATTGTTCGGGTCCGTCAACCACGCGGAGACACCGAGACGATTCTGCGAAGCGCCCGCCGGGAACGGGTGAAACGTGGCGGGGATCGTCGGTTCGACAACATCGCTCTGTTCGAGGAAATTGCCGCGAACGTGCATCTTCGTGGTCCGGCGTTTTCCTTCGGGGAGTTCGCGCAAGACCGGAGTCAGCGGGACGGGCATCGCCAGTTCCTGCTGACGCTTGGCCAATTGATCGCGGATCGGCTGTGTTACCGGTGCGAATGAGGCGACATGCTTCAACAGTTGAGTCCGCTGATCAGCCGTTCGCTCCGCCGCCGATATCCGCGCGATGGCGAGGATCGGTTCGGGAATGGTCGCGTCGAGCGAAGGGTTGTCATCACCCGTGACGGACAGTCGGAACCGACCCAGACTGAAGCCGGGAGAAGTGAACTCGAACTGATGATCGAGTGTCACGACGAGTTCCGAGTCCTTGTCGATCGCGACCGGTTCCGCCGTGGTGAACACGGCGGTGTGCGACTTCGCCTGCTGGGGCGAGACGGCCCAGCCGCGCTTGGTTGGATCGGGATTCTTGACAGCGTGTTCGATGGGGTAATCGGCCTGCGCGAAGTCGGCCTTCGCGGCGACGAGAGCGATCTCTTTCGCAGGCGAACCGCCTGCGGTCCGAATGCTGAGCTTGATGCGACTCAAGACAAAGTTGCCGTCGTTGGGCGAGCGGCCGACGCCCCCTTTGGGATGCGACTTGTCGGGCAATGCTTCGAGTTTCAGACCGGTGAATCGGGCCATGTCGACGGGGAGCGCGGCCGTGTACGTTTCCTTCGCGGGTGACTTCGCTTCCACGAGGATCGAACCGTCCTCCTGTCGTTTCATCGTCGAACCGCTGGCCGCCGCGAGTTCCTTCGGTGCCGGAACGACCCAGCCGCGCGAGGCACCGACCTTCGCCGCCCACTCGTCAGCGAACGCTTTCAGTTCGGGCGTCGCGGTGTCTCGTTGTTGCTCCAGTTTGGCGATCTCGGTCTTGAGCTGCGCGAGCTTCTCGGCTTGATCCCGGGTCGGTGTGGCCAGCTTCGGCCGTTCGTCCGAGTCATCGGCGTCCTCGGTCTGATTGAAGTACGCGTAGAACTGGTAGTACTCGCGCTGCGTGATCGGGTCGTACTTGTGGCTGTGGCACTTCGCGCAGCCGAAGGTCAGCCCCATCCAAACCTGCATCGTGGTATCGACGCGATCCTTGACGGCGGCGACGCGGAACTCTTCGTTGTCGGTGCCCCCCTCGTCGTTGATCATCGTGTTGCGATGAAAGGCGGTCGCCAATTGTTGTTCCATTGTCGCATCGGGGAGCAGGTCGCCCGCCAGTTGCTCGCGCGTGAACTGATCGAACGGCATGTCGCTGTTGAAGGCGTCGATCACCCAGTCGCGATAGCGCCACATCGTGCGGGCCAGGTCTTTTTCATAACCCTTCGTGTCGGCATAGCGGGCGAGGTCGAGCCACATCCGCGCCCAGCGTTCCCCGAATGCGTTGGACGCGAGCAGTTCATCGACCAGCCGTTCGTAGGCCAGCGGTAAGGGATCGTTGATGAACTTCGCCAGCAGCGCGGGATCGGGCGGCAGGCCGGTCAGATCGAGTGCGACACGTCGCGCGAGCGTCTGCTTATCGGCCGCGGGCGACGGTGCCAGACCTTCGCTCTCCAGCCGCGCGAGTACGAACCGATCCAGATCCGTCACCGGCCAGTTCGCGGTCTTCACTGCGGGAAGATCGGGTCGTGCCGGTTTCTCGAACGACCAGTGCGTCCCCCACGCGGCTCCCTCGGCCACCCAGCGTTGGAGCATGTCGATCTGCTCGGGTGTGAGCGACTTGCCGGAATCCTTTGGCGGCATCTGTTCGTCGGCGTTCGTCGAGACAATCCGCTTGACCAATTCGCTCTGGTCGACGTTCGATGGCACGACGGCATGCCGACCGTCATGTTCGGCAAGCGCACCGTCTCGGGTATCCAGCCGCAACTCTGCCTCACGGTGCTTGTCATCGGGCCCGTGGCAGGCAAAGCAGGTCTTCGCCAAAATCGGCCGGACATCACGCACGAAACTGACCGGCCGGGGTCCGTCAGCGGCATCGGCCGACGCCGCCATCGCGGCAACGAGCGAACTCGCCACGAACAACACCGTCAATAAAGTTCGAGCAGTTGGCATGAAAGGCGATCCGGTGGGACTTCACGGCGGGCGGGTTGCGGGCTGATCCCGAGCTGTAGCCGAAGTCGCAAGACTTCGGGGGATTTGAGGCAGGCATCTGAATTCTTGCGAATTCAGCTACGGTATTGGACTCCGGATCGACCCGGACTTTGGATCAAATCAGCGCTGGCATTTCGGACAGTAGAACGTTGAACGCTGGGCCTGCACAAGTCGCACGATGACTCCGCGTGGACATGTCGGACAGGGCTGGTCCTCGCGCATGTAGACCCGGTGCTCGTTCTGATACCGGCCGCTCTGGTTGAGTGCGTTGCGATACGTGCCATCGCCCAGCGTGGAGCCTTCGTATTCGATGGCGAGTTGCAGCACGGCCCGCGCGGCCTGGCTGAGACGTTCGATCTGCGGCTTGGACAGTTTTTTGCAACTTCGCCGGGGATCGATCCCCGCCCGGTGCAGGATCTCGCTGGCGTACAGGTTGCCAATTCCCGCGACGAGCTTCTGATCCAGCAGCGCGACTTTGACGGCGCGGCTGGTGGCGCGCAGCCGGTCGCGCCACTGTTCGATCGTGACCTCCAACGCGTCCGGCCCGAGATTGTCCGGACCGTAGACCTGTTCGAGTTCTCCCGGTTTGTAGAGACGAATCGTCCCGAGACCACGACGGTCCCAAAACCAGATCGCATTGAATTCGCGCCGGCCGTCGAACTGCCATTCGATGCGCAAATGGTCGACATCGGGCGGATTGGCCAGCAACATCAAGCCCGTCATCCGCGGCTCAACCACGACAGCCGATCCATTCCACAAATCCAGCACGACCCGCTTGCCCAGTCGACGGACGGAGGTGACCAACTGGCCCACCAGCGCTTTCGCCAAACGAGTGAACGTGGGAACGATGCTGATCGGCCGGCAATGGGTCGGGCAGCGGTTGACGGCGATGATCCGCCGCTCTTCCACGAAGGGCCGGATGCCGCGCACCATGGTTTCGACCTCGGGCAACTCCGGCACCGATCTGCTCCTGAATGCGTTTTGTCTTTATGGGCCGGGAGGCGCGAGCCAAACGGCACTCACTTTAGCCAAGTAACCCGAAGCGTGAGCGAGGGAATGGCAGGGTGCGGCCCCTGTCGCTCGCCCTCGCTTACGCATCGGGTTGGTAACGCGAGTGCCATCGGGCGTGAGCCCCCTGGTCAAAGCCTGCGCGTTGCGAAGAGTTTTCCGTTTTGGTTCGCCTTGCAGGGACTTCCGCACAAGCGCGAGTGCGGCATTCTAGCGGCTGCCCCGGTTAATTGGATGGTCACGGGCCAGACGCCCCTCCCACGGCGGAAATCACAGAATCCGCTTGACGCCACTTCCCCAACGGACGATTGTAATTCGACGAACAGCCGTGATGCGCGCGGTTGTGCAGTCGCGTCTGTGCCTTGGCACCTAGGAGCCACTTCATGCGTCACGCCAGTTCCCCTGTTCTTGTCGTGCTGCGCTGCCGCGCCGCGTTCACTCGAATGATCGTTGGTCTTGGTTGTGTCGTCGTGATGTCGGGCCTGATCCGCGCCGCCGATCAACCGGCCGGTGCGGACGCGGCCAATCGAGTCGCCGCCCATCTGGCCGCCGGGGAATTCGGCCCCGCGTTGGATGTCGCCAAGAAGGTTGCCGATCCCGCCCAGCAGGGGGCACTGGTGCAGAGTGTGGCAGCCGCCCAGCAGGCTGCGGGCGAGCCGGTCACGGCCGCGGCGACGCTGTCGCGCATCGCTCGGAACCCGCAGAATTCTGGTGTCGGCGGACTGGCGGGACGCGGTGGATTCGCGGGGGGCGGCTCGATGGCCGACTTCCAGACGTTGATGAACATGATCATGCAAAACACGTCCGGCAAGTGGATGCTCGTCGACCAGGAAGGTGGTGCGATGACCGAATACCCACAAGGGATTCGCGTCGCTCCCAACGGGTTGCTGCACCGCCTGACGAATGAGGAACAAACCGGTGTGTTGGCGTCGCTCGGGATGCAGGCCCGCAAGGCCGATCTCAATGCCGACGTCGCACGCCGTGCGGATCTGCGGCTGGTCTCGTTGACGCGCCTGGAACGGGCCGTCGCCCGGCGACTGGCGGATGGTGAGTCGGTTCCTGAGACAATGGCGCAACTCGCCGGGCTGTCTCAGATCAAGTATGTGATGGTGTATCCGGACTCGCACGAAATCGTGATCGGTGGTCCCGCGGAAGCCTGGCAGTACAACGCCCAGGGTCAGCCGGTCGGCACGACCAGCGGACGTCCCACGTTGCACCTCGACGATCTCGTCACCGTGCTGCGGACGTTCTCCCGCGGCGACGCGGACTTTGGCTGCTCGATCAACACCCGCGACGCCGGAGTGCGGGCGCTGACGGATTTCGTGCAGAAGTCCCAGGCCCGCGGACCGCTCAGTTCGACCTCGGTCCGCAACTGGGTCAACCAACTGCAACAGAAGCTCGGCCGTCAGGACATCGAAATCTGGGGTGTGCCGAACGACAGCCGCGTCGCCCGCGTGATTGTCGAAGCCGACTACCGGATGAAGATGATCGGGATCGACAAGCTGGATGCCGGGAAAGAGATTCCCAGCTACTTCGACTTGCTGGGTGCGACGCAGCCCAAGGGTGCCCAGACGATGGATGCGCTGCGGTGGTGGCTGACGATGAAGTACGACGCGGTCTCGCACAGCCCCGACAAGAGCGTGTTCGAAATCCAGGGTTCGTCGGTCCTGTGCCAGTCGGAAAACCAATTCCTGACCGCCGACGGAAAGAATGTTCCGACCGGTCAGGCCGAGCCAACCAACCGTCTGTTCGCCCAGACTTTCACCGCGAACTACGACAAGCTGGCCGCCCGTGATTTGGTGTTCGCCGACATGCAGAACATCTTCGACCTGGCGCTGGTCTCGGCTTTGATTCAGCACGAAAAGCTGAACGACAAGGCGGGCTGGGATCTGGGTGTCTTCACCCCGCGCGGCGACTATGCCACGGCCCGCTACGCGGTGCCGAAGGAAATCGATTCGGTCGTCAATCACCGTGTTTACAACGGCCGCGACATCGTGGTCCAGGTGGCCGGTGGCGTCAAAGGCGATTTCATGTCGGTCGTGAAAGACGCCAAGCTCACCCCGGAATCACCGCGGCTGGGGAGCGTCGCCAAGACCGCCAAGGCCCCCGAACTGCCAGCCGGCCGCTGGTGGTGGGACGCGGCAAAGTAAGCGACGATCGATTGACCAATGCTTTTGCAGAAGACGCGACCGGTTCAGAACCGGTCGCGTTTTTTGTTGGTCGCGTCACGCCGGGGGACTCTGTTCGGCGCGGGTCTCCTGACCCCGCCGAAACGCCTGACCGAAGGTCTCCTCTTCTGTATCCAACACGAATGGCGGAGGCCCGTTTCTTTTGTCGCGTCACGCCGAGGGACGCATGCGACCGAAAAGTCGCGATGCCAGCGGCCAGGTGACCGCCAGTCCGAGCGCCGCGCCGATCAAGTCGGCAATCCAGTCGGCGAACTCGCATTGGCGGCCGGAGAGCGGCTGAGTGATTTCATCGAGCGCCCCATAACTGGCAATCAGCAGCCAGATCAATGCCACCGTTCGAAAGGATGCCGGCCCCCTGCTGATCCGCCAGACCAACAGCAGCACAGCCAGTCCGCAGTAGCCACCCAGGTGCAACACCTTGTCACTCTGCTCGGCCAGACTCTTGGGAACGCGGTCCATGTGCGTGCCGAGAAACATCGACAGCCAGTACGCGGACAGCAACGCCACCAGTGCCATCCGGGCCGTGATGCGCCATCGCTTCCGCGTCACGGTCGCCGCATGTTCCATTCGATCACGTCCTCTTCGCAGCCAAGGTCACTCGAACTGTCAACGAGCCTGTCCGTCCCCGCTCGTCATCAGGTGGCGGGAATGTATCAACGTCGTCACTCCCTCGCTGACACTTCGGGTTGGTGTTGATGCCCACCCGGCCTCACATTCCGATCAACCATGTCGGAATCAGCATGGCGACCAGGAAAAACACGATCCCGCTCAGGATGGCTCCCGCGGTGTTCGCGCGCGACTGCATCAGTTCCAACTGCTCGGGCGTCTCGGCGCTTGTTGTCGAGCGAAGGCAGGAGACAACGATCAGCCCGATCGGGCCGCAGGCAAACAGCCAGAAGTACGGGGCGTATCCCTTGCGCCAGGCGATGAACGGCGACACCAGGAACGAGACAATCGACAGCACCATCACTGTGACGATCAGCACGACAACGGCAAAATTCGGCCCGGCTGACATGGTCGATCCTCCTCGACAAACGCGATCCGCACATCAAGCCACCGGATACGGCTTCGTCAGCCGGTACTTCGGATTCTTTTCGAGGTAGGCGGCGATCCGGTCCGTGCGCGCGATGCCGACCGGCAGGAAGTCGAGCGCCTGTTGCAGCCGCTCGTCCGGCTCGGCACAACTGAATCGCAGGAAGCCGCCGCCCGCTTCGCCAAAGCATTCGCCTCCCAGGCACGCGACGCCGAACTTGTCGTCGGCTCCCTCCAGCAGGTAGAGCGCCAAACCGTGACTGGTGATGCCGAGCCGGTTGCAAATCGGCGCGACGTTCGGGAAGACATAGAACGTCGCCGCCGGGTCGAGCGAATGAAAGCCCTCCAGTCGGTTGAGTCCGTTCGTGAGCAGTTCGACCTTCTTGCGAAACTTCTGCATCACCGTGTCGCGTTCGTTGGTGTCGCGTTCGAGTGCCGCCTTGCCCGCCAATTGCACCAGCGGCGGAGTACACGACAGCGTCGTGTTGATCATCTTCCCGATCGCGTCCGACACCTCGGCCGATGCCACCGAAAAGCCGAGTCGCCAGCCGCTCATGCTGTAACTCTTGCTGAAGGTGTACGCGGCCACGGACCGTTCGAGCATGCCGGGCTCCGACAGCAGCGATTCGTGAGTCCCCTTCCAGACCATGTGGCAATACGGTTCGTCGCTGAACACGGCCACGTTGGTGCCGCGCAGCAGATCGGCGACATCGCGCAGATCCTGGCGCGTCATCACGCCGCCCGTCGGATTGTGCGGCGAATTGAAGAAGATCGCCTTGGGCGACGCATCCGTCTTCAGAAAGTTTTCGATCGCCGACATCTCGGGACGGAAGCCGTTCGATTGCTTCAGCGGCGACAGCACCGGCCGGGCGTTGCGGCGCAGGATGTTCGGCAGATAGGTCGGGAAGTACGGGCTGAAGACCAGCACACCGTCACCGGGATTCAGAAACGCCTCGCAAAAGTACTGCTCGAACACCTTGGCCCCCGGTGCGGCGACGATGTTCGCGGCTTGGGCCGGGATGTTGAATTCGTGTTTCACGAAGTGGGCCGCCGCCTCGCGGAACTCGGGCAGGCCGGGCGACGGGCAGTAGTGCGACTTGTTCTGCTGAATCGCCTCGACCCCGGACGACTTGGCCGACGCCGTGCTGTCGAACGGACTGTCCCCGATCTCCAGTTCGACGACATCCTTCCCCGTGGCCTTTAGCGCCTTGGCCACCGCCAGCACATTGAAGGCGGTTTCCACCGTGAGAGACTTCGCAAATTCGCTGAGCTGAACAGACATTCGAATGCACCCGAAATCAGAAGGAGTCGGAATGGAGACACGAGAAAGGAAAACGGCAATGAATCTCCGCAGTCCAGATTACTTCGCGGAAATCGCCTGCTGCAGCGGTCGCAAGACTTGGTCGATGACGTGGCGTTCCAAGAGCTGTTCGGCCGCGGTCCGCAACTGCGAGAACGTGGTTTCGTACGACATGTCCGATTCCAGACTGCCGTACTGCCGCACCGTGAAGAACACGACGATCGGCTCTTCGGGGAACTCGCCGCGGCGCACCTGGTAGGCGTTCGTCCGCGTCTCGATCGTCAGTCTCGCCTGGCGGCGGCACGAGTCATCCAGGGCGATCGTCATCGTCGGTTCGTAGTTCAACATCTTCATGCCGGGAATGTCGAGCATCCCCTCGAACGAGGAACTGACACCGAGCGCTTCGGCCACGAGCTCATCATGGTTGCCACGATAGGCGAATTCAAAACCCATCATGAAGTCGAGGGCTTCGCAGTCGAGCGGGCTGACCGAGAGCATGAACGGGACCAGATCCAACAGCAGCGAATGTTGCTCGACGGCTTGGTCGACATCCTCGGGGTTGATCTGACCGCTGCAGATCCGCCGCGGCTCCAGTGTCACCCACCGTTGATGGCCCAGATCCTTGTCTTCTTCCAGGACGAAGTCGCCGTTGTCGCGCGTGTAGAAGTTGCGCATCGTCGGGTACTTTTTCTGCACCCGTTCGAAGAACCCCAGTATCGTTTCCCGACCCGCCGGAAGCTGCATCTCGGTGTTCAGGGTCATGTTGACGTAGAAGTCGTCAGCCAGGGACGAGTAGGGATTCATGTCGCTGTTCCTCAAAGAACCAAAAACGTGCCGGGTTGCGAGCGAGGCCATTCACCGACCACTCCGCTCTGCCGGCACGTCATTTTCCAACTCCAGCTTGTACCGTTTGAAACGGTCCGTTCCGCAGAATGGCAACCTCGGGAAAAATCGATCGGGGAAGAGTGGCACCTGTCAGTTCCCCCGCTGGAATTCTCCGTCGATTGCGGCCATCTCGCGGACTCAGCAAACTACGCGGGGATTGTATAAGCCTGCCCGGCGTGGGTCAAAGACGAGGTCCAGTGATGTCCCGCAGCGCGTCGAGCGATCGTGCCGATTCCGCCAGTGATTCCGGCGAGCTGGCGTGCGTCTTTCCCACCGAGATCGGCTGGATGGGGATCGTGGGTCGCGACAACATTGTCCGATCGGTCCTCGTTGGCCACTCGTCCGCAGTATCAGTCAGGAAGGCCGTGCGCGATTCCTTCGAGCAGAATGAAGAGCGTCACACGGCCCCGAAGGAAGCGGACTGGTATCAAGAACTCCGCGAGACGCTGCAGGACTATGCTCGGGGACAACGCGTGAGTTTCGCCGAGTTCAATCTGGTGTTGCCACCGCGCACCCCGTTTCGAGACAAGGTGCTCGCCGCCACTCGACAGTTGGAATACGGCGCGACGACAACCTACGGCGAACTGGCCCGTCACGTCGGACACCCTGGTGCCGCGCGCGCTGTTGGCACGGTCATGTCGACCAACCGATTCCCGATTCTGATCCCCTGCCATCGCGTGCTGGCAGCGGGAGGCAGGCTCGGCGGATACACTGCTCCCGCCGGTCCCGATCTCAAGCAACGCCTGCTGGAGATGGAGCAATCGTCCTGAGGCACCGCCATCGAATGTCCCGCATCCTGTTTCAACTGACCGCTCTCGCCGCGACGGTGTTCGTCATCACGATCCTGTCAACGGTCGCGATGGTGCTCGGAGACCCCGCCGCCCCGATCAACGTCTGGTTCAACCAGCACGGCACAACCGTACTGATGACCGAGGTCGGCACCGTGGTGCTGTTGGGACTGGCGGCCATGACCGCTGATCGTCGCGAAACCCTGCGTGCGAAACCGCAGTCAGAACCGGCAGACGTTCCCTCCACTGACCCGAACGACTGACATCCCTTTGTTGGACGGCTACACCTGTGCCAAGCTGATTCCCATGACGAATAATCCAAATGAGACGCCGACCCCACCAAATGTTGCGTCGTTCAGTGAGCGTCGACTTGCGGGAATCCTTCTGTTCATTGCCATGAACACACTGATTCCCTGTTTACTCGGCTCACTGTTTGTCGTTTCCATCCTACCGTTGAACGCACTTGTTCTACTGATTTGGCTGGCGCTGCTCGTGTTTGGCTCTCGCCACCACTTCAATGCTCACCGAACGACTTGCGGGATGGCCATCATCGGCATTCAAGTTTTCGTAATGGTTTCAATTATCACGGCTGCGCACTTTGCTCCCGTCAAGACGACTGATTCCGTCCTTGCGCGTACCGTGATGCTCCCAGAAACGGAAATGACACTTGCGGAACTACGAGAGCGTGCGGCCGTACATCGCCGGGAATCCTTCCCGATTGTGATGTACATGACTGTTCCCAATAATGAAGAGTCAGCGGTTATCCGATTTCCGGCACCCCAAATGACGCTTCGGCAATTCGTCGCCGCCATCGAAAACCAATCCTCGTTACGACATCGCTTTTCCCATTGCGGCAATGGCTGGACCG